>DRGV01000112.1 GCA_011049955.1 bacterium | reverse complement strand
CCATTATCATGGTAACCCACGAAAAAGAAATTGCTCAACATGCCAAGAGAATCATCCATATGCGCGATGGTGAAATTGTCTCTGATGAGAAAGTTGAGGGCGAAATTAAAAAATACCCTTCAATTCCAATGGGTAATTCAATAAGCGATATCTTATCCGAATCACATTCAGCAGGAAAGGCTGAGTTTATGGATCATCTCAGGCAGGCGGTACATGCCATAGTTTCCCATAAAATGCGTGCCATTCTTTCTATGCTGGGCATTCTTATTGGCGTTGCGGCAGTAATTGCTATGCTTGCCTTGGGAGAAGGGGCAAAGGAATCCATATCACAGAGGTTAGCTTCTTTAGGGTCAAACCTCTTAATGGTAAGGCCGGGCTCACGGCGACTACATGGTGTGGCATTAGAAGCAGGCGCTGTTACCCGTTTTACCCTGCAAGATGCAGAAGCAATCGCTAAACTTTCCCAAGTAAAAGGAGTCTCACCTTCGGTTAGAGGCAGAGGCCAAGTGGTCTACGCTAATAAAAACTGGAATACATTGGTCCAGGGCACTGGAGTAGATTATGCCCCAATGCGAGCCTCTCTCCCTATTATTGGAAGGTTCTTTACAAAAGAAGAATTAAGAATGCGCCAGAAAGTAGTTCTGCTTGGTATTACCGTAGTAAAAGAGCTTTTCGGGAGTGAAAATCCAATTGGTGCCACAATTAAGATAAATCGCCTAAATTTCCGAGTAATAGGAATTCTACCCGAGAAGGGCGCCAGTATGTGGCGTGATCGGGACGATGTAGTCATTATCCCGGTTACTACTGCTATGTATCGACTTTTAGGAAAAGACTATGTAGATTCTATCGATGTCGAGGTAGGGGACTCGGGACTAATGGCAGAAGCGCAAGAATCAATACGTGGACTTATTGTTAAGCGCCATCGTATTGCTAATCAAGAGCAAGAGACGTTCCAGATACGCAATATGTCTGAGATCCAGGAGGCAATAGAAAGCACCACCAGGACCATGACCTGGCTTCTGGGCTCCATTGCCGCTGTTTCCCTCTTAGTGGGAGGAATCGGCATTATGAATATTATGCTGGTCTCGGTAACGGAACGTACCAGAGAGATTGGCCTGCGCAAGGCAGTCGGTGCGCGGCGGCAGGATATTATGACCCAGTTCCTTATCGAGTCTGTGGTCCTGACCTTTATTGGTGGATTAGTTGGTATTATCTTTGGTATAGGCATAGCTGCGTTTTTGGCTATCTTTGCTGGTTGGGCCACCAAAGTCTCTCTCTTCTCCATAGTTCTGGCTACCAGCTTTTCTGTTACGGCGGGGATAGGTTTCGGACTCTGGCCTGCCCGTCAGGCAGCAAAGCTTGATCCCATAGAGGCCTTAAGGTATGAGTAATCAGGGGTGGGGATGAAAATTTTACTTATCTCTTCAAGTCCACACAAAGAAAAAAGTCAAACTTTTCTTTTAGCCCAGGAAGTTTTAAAAGGTTGTACAAACAAAACTGTAAAATCCGGGGTTATTCATCTACGTGATTACCGAATAATGTTTTGCCGGCATTGTGAGGAATGCCACAAAAAGATTATGCATTGCCCGATAAAAGATGATGTGCCTACTATTCTTAGAGAAATGCTTGAGGCTGAGGGAATAATTTTAGCCTCGCCTAACTATATAAATCAGATTACCGCCTCAATGAAAGCACTTCTTGACCGCTCAAGCCATTTTATTCACTGCAAGCGACTTTTAGGTAAATATATTATAGGTGTTGTTTCTTCAGGAAGTGGCCAAGATAAAGATGTTTTGGATTATATCAAGCACTATGCCTATATCTGTGGAGCCCAATACTCAGGAGGCATATCTTCTCGCGCGCCAGTGAATAAAGAGAGAATGGAGGAAGCCTTCAAATTAGGTAATAAATTATCTTTAGATATCAGAGGAGAAAAGGGATTCCTTGCGCAGACGAAAATTATTGAAGAGGGTAAGGAACATTTCAAGAAAATAATAAAGATAAGAAAAAATGAGTGGATAGAGGAGTATCAATACTGGCAAGATAAGGGTTGGTTATAATAAAATAGTGGCCCGTCCGTCAAACTGCCCGGCTGGATCCCCTAGAGGCCTTAAGGTATGAGTAAAGTGCAAAATGCAAAGTGCAAAATGGGAAAGTGGGAAAGTGGGAAAGTGAGCAGGTGAGTGGAGAGATGTATTGTTTCAGACCCTTTGTGGTAATTTTTCAGAATTAAATGTGTAGACTTTGGAAGTAATCCCCTTTGGTTCAGGCTCAAATTTATTAGAGCGATTTACTAACTTCTTTCTTGTTTGGAATTTTGGTCATTCGGATTTGTGATTTGTTTGTGATTTGTAATTTGGGATTCGTGATCTATTTATATCTTCTTTCTTGGTTATTAATTATTTTAGCATTATTCTTGAATTTAGATTAGCCCCCCCGTAAAGTCTTACGGGGCTTTTTTATTTGTATTTTCTCTCTGAATATGATAAACTTAGTTTAAAAGTTTTGGATGAACCCCGCTCCTCTGCGAGGGGCGGGGTGAAGAAAGGAAAAGTCTTGACTAAAGAAACCTTAACTAAAATCGCCAAATACCTCCTTATAATCTCTGTCTTTCTTCTGGTCTTCAATCTCGCCTCTTTCACTTTAAGGAACGATGATTTCTTCCATTATCTAAGAACCGGCCAGTATGTCTTAGAGATAAAAGCCATTCCTCATGAGGATATATTCTCTCATACCGCTTTCGGTCGTCCCTGGATAAATCACGGCTGGCTCTCCGGGGTCACATTCTATTCCCTTTATCATTTAGCGGGATTAAAGTCATTAATCCTCTTCAAAGCCCTTGTTGCCTCTCTCTCCTTCTTCATTCTTTTTAGAATTATGCGCCAGAAAAAAGTCAATATTTACCCCGTTAGAACTCCATTCAATGGCTCACGACCTAGCGAAGCCTCTAACGGGGTCTATCTTGCTTTGGGAATCATTCTTCTGGCTGCCATTGTTGTCTATCCCAGGCTTCGCCTCCGCCCCCTCATCTTTTCCTTCCTCTTCCTCTCATTGTTCTATTATGTCCTTCATTCCTTCCAGCATAGAAAAAGAAATCTCCTGTTCTTCTTGCCTCTTCTCATGATTCCCTGGGCCAACCTTCACGCTGGCTTCCTCGCCGGTTTTATCATTATCCTTATCTTCTGCTTTGCAGAATCCCTAAAACTTGGGGTCAAGAAATATTTTAACCGGGATTGGGGCTCAATCTTAAGTGGTAAAGAAATACGCCTTCTACTCGTCGTCACTCTCGTAGTCATCCTTACCTCTTTAGTCAACACCTATGGCTATCAGGCCCTTTCCTATTCCTTCCAGCTTACCGGGAAGGAGATATTTATGGAGAGGGTAAGCGAATGGAGACCAATAGACTTCTCAAGGATTTTTTATCCCTACTGGATTATGTTTGGCCTGACCGTTCTTGCCTTAGGATTATCCCACAGGAAGATTGATTTTACGGATTTAACCCTCTTTCTGGTAGCTACTCTTCTCTCCCTATCTTCAAGAAGGCACATCGAGTTATTCGTTATCTTTACTTCCCCCATCTTAGCAAAACATTTGAATATCATCCTCAAGAAGAGAATGACCTTCAGGCCCAAGGCCTGGCTCTTTCCTGCCTCCTTGACAATCCTCATCTTGATTATCGCTTGGACTGCTATCCGTTTGCCGTCCCAGATAAAAATAAAGGAGGGACTATTTCCAGATAAAGCAGTCGATTTTATAGAAGAGAATGAGCTATCCGGGAACCTCTTTAACCCTTCGGGCTGGGGGGGATACCTCATCTGGAGACTCTATCCAGAATGCAGGGTATTCATTGATGGTCGCTTGCTGGTCTATGGAGAGCGAATCTATGAGGAGTATGGAGCTATATTTCGTGGTGAGCCTCCCTGGGAGGAACTATTGAATAGATATAAAGTGGATATCGCCTTAGTCGATTATAACAGAAAACACTCCCGACCAAACCTAAGGGATAGACTATATGAAAGTCAGGACTGGCGGCTTATTTATTGGGATGATGAAAGTATGCTCTATATTAAAAATCTTCCTCAAAATCAGGCGCTTATTGATAGATTTGGATATCGTTTCCTCAATCCAGATGGAGAGCGAATGGATGTAGGGAAAATCGAAGAAGTTATAGGCGAGTTAAAGAGAAAGTTGAAAGAGGAACCTTCCTCCTTTCTGTCCCATCATCTCCTGGGAATAGCCTATGGCGAAAAAGAAGAGTTTACCTTAGCAATTGGGGAATTTCAAAAGGCCTTGAGGTTCAATCCAGGAGAAGCCGCCATCCATAGTAACTTAGCCGTTACCTATTTCAAGAAAGGACTACTTAGTGAAGCAATTCGAGAATTTAGAGAAGCCCTACATCTTAATCCCGATTCTGCTGAAACCCATTTCAATCTGGCTGAGGTCTACCTAAAAGCCAATATGCCTGAAAGGGCCAAAGCAGAATTCAAGAAAGCCCTGAAAATTAAACCTGAGATGCAAGAGGCGATGTTTGAACTTCTTAAAGAGGAGAGGTGAAGAAGATGAAGAAGAAGATATTTCTTACTCTATTTCTGGTGGTCATCCTGGGAACAGCCTTTACCCCGCACCTTTGCAAAGGTGCTGGGTTTACTGAATGGGGAGAAGGCCAAGACAGATTTACTGAGGCTCGAGAAACGATGGTCAAGACTCAGATTGAGGCCCGAGGAATAAAAGACAAGAGGGTCTTAAGAGTAATAAGGACGGTTCCCAGACATAGATTTGTTCTGCCCATTTATCAGAAGATGGCCTATAGCGACCGACCCCTACCCATTGGCTTTGGCCAGACCATCTCCCAACCTTACATCGTAGCCTTGATGACCGAATCTCTGAGACTAAAGGGAGACGAGAAGGTCCTTGAGATTGGAACCGGTTCTGGTTACCAGGCGGCCATCTTAGCAAAACTTGCCAAAGAGGTCTACACCATTGAGATTATTTCTGGATTGGCTAAGAGAGCAGAGAAGACGCTAAAGAGATTGGGCTATGAAAATATCGAAGTAAAGTATGGTGACGGCTATCTTGGCTGGCCAGAATATGCTCCCTTTGACGCCATAATCGTCACTGCCGCTCCGGACCATATCCCTCAGCCCCTGATAGACCAATTGGCTGAAGGGGGAAGGATGATCGTCCCGGTTGGCAAATATCCCTGGCAGGTTTTGAAACTTATCCAGAAAAAGGGAGGTCAAATAATTACTAGCGATATAACCGATGTACTCTTCGTTCCCATGACTGGCGAAGAAATTAAAAAACATTAGGAGGTCTCTGAAAAAAATTTCAGAGCCCTATGATTACGCCGATTAGAAGAAGATTACACCGATTACCTCGGCGATACAAAAATCTGTGTAATCTATATTCATCTGTGAAATCAGAAATTTCATTAAAAATTTCTCTTGACATCATTAATTTTTAATGGTTTAATTGGTCTGTAAAACCGATTCTTTTACTTTCTTGCTTTCCTACTTTTTACTTCTTATTTTCTACTTTTTCATTGTTACTTGTTACTTTTTACTTTCGGAGGTGGATAATGTATGTTCCAACCAGAATATGCCTGACTAAGGGCGTGGGGAAGCATAAGGAGAAGTTGACCAGCTTTGAGCTTGCCCTGCGCAATGCCCAGATTGCCAAGTATAATATTGTAAATGTCTCAAGCATTGTTCCTCCCAGCTGCCAGCTCGTTTCTTTAACAGAAGGACTGAAATATCTTGCTCCCGGACAGATCATCTACTGTGTGATGAGTAGGAACGCTACCAACGAGCCCCACCGCCTTATTGCTGCCTCCATTGGGATAGCCATCCCCAAGGATCCTACTCAGTATGGTTATCTCTCAGAGCACCACTCCTTTGGAGAGACGGAACAGAAGGCGGGAGACTATGCTGAGGATTTAGCCGCCTATATGCTGGCCACCATCTTAGGGGTAGAGTTTGAGATTGGGGCAAGTTATGATGAAGAGAAGGAACTCTGGAAGATTAGTGGTCAGACGGTAAAGACTGCTAACATTACCCAGTCTGCTATCGGAGATAAAGATGGTTTGTGGACCACGGTCTTAACCGCCGCTATTCTCATTCCGCCGATGAAGATACCTGAAATAAAACCAGCAGAAGCAAAAAAGGAAGCCCAGGTGCCATCGCTAAAAGCGGAAGAGATATCCGAGCCAAAGAAGGAACCGGTAAAGGTGTGAGTGTCAATAACTTCGGAGATATCGAGAAGGAATTCTCTGATTTTGAAAAATCCAAAGTAGTCATCCTCCCTGTCCCTTATGAGGCAACTACTACCTATGGGAAGGGGACGAAGGAAGGCCCCAAGGCAATCATCGATGCTTCTCGGAATATGGAACTATACGATGAAGAGATAGATTCTGAACCCTATAAGATAGGTATTCATAACCTGAAAGAATTTAGGGAAGGCTTTGGTAACCCCCAAAAGATGATTAAGGCCCTGGCAGATAAAGCCCAGGGTCTTTTTTCTTTAGAGAAATTGGTCATTGCCCTGGGAGGAGAGCATACTATCACTCTTGGAATGGTAGAGGGTCTGAGGAAGAGGAGAAAGGATTTTTCTATCCTTATCTTAGACGCCCACGCCGATTTAAGAAATTCCTATGAGGGAACAAAGTATTCCCATGCCTGTGTGACGAGGCGGCTGATAGATAACTATCAGATTATCCAGGTGGGAATAAGAAGCCTCTGCCGGAAAGAAGCGGATTTTATCAAAAAGAGAAATTTGAAACTCTTCTACGCCAAGGATATTATAGGCAAAAAAGATTGGATGAAAGAAGCGATTTCCCGCCTCCCGGATAAGATATACCTTTCAATTGACTTAGACTTCTTAGACCCTTCTATTATGCCTGCTGTGGGAACCCCGGAGCCCGGCGGCCTGGGGTGGTATGAAACCCTAAAGTTCCTGCGGCTTCTCACCAAAGAAAAAGAAATCCTGGGCGTGGACGTCGTGGAACTCTGCCCTACCCCTCTTGACATTTCCTCCTCGTTTACTGCCGCAAAACTCATCTACAAACTCATCGCCTACTCCGCAACTACTTAAATCAGGACCTTCAAAATGTTCCTTAAACATTCCCCATCTATTTTCTTATCTTTTCTTCTGTTTTTAAATTCTTAAGAATATGGAAATAGCCAATAAAGTGTCTGCTGAAGGTATAATAAGCATTCGCTCTAATGCGAAAGTGAAAAGTCGGAAGAAATTGATAACGATTTTTTGTTGCATTTTGATTTCATCAAAATTTGTTTGTTTTTTGGCTCTAAATATGGTAAAATTATTTATGATGCAGTTGCCATTACAACAGAAGGGGAGGAAAAGGTGGAAGGAATTTATCCCAAGGAAGAGAGAGAAGAACTATTAAAGATTGCCCGGGACTCTATCAAAAGTTTTCTTACCACCAAAAAGCCGCCCAGGATAGAGACTAAGAACCCAAAACTAAAGGAGAAAAGAGGGGTTTTTGTTACCTTAAAAAAGGGAAAGGCCTTAAGGGGCTGTATCGGCTTCATCGAGCCCATCTTTCCCCTCTATCATGCGATAAGCGAATGCGCCATATCCGCGGCTACCAAGGACATCAGATTCCCGCCAGTGACTGTAGAAGAGTTACCCAAGATTACCATTGAGATCTCTGTTCTATCTCCCACAAAGAAGGTAGCCAGCATCGATGAGATTAAGATGGGGGTACATGGAGTAGTGATAAAGAAGGGATTCAATCAGGGGATATTCCTGCCCCAGGTAGCAAAAGAGGCCGGCTGGAATAAGGAAGAATTTTTAAGCCACCTATGTAGCGGAAAGGCCGGACTTCCCCCTGATGCCTGGAAGGACAAGGATACCGAGATTTACATCTTCACCGTAGAGAAATTTGAAAACGCGGACTAACACGAATAATCAGTGCTAATCCGTAAGAAATCTGTGACCATCTGTGTTTAAGGAGGAGAAGTAAAATGGCTGAAGAGAAGAAAAAAGAGGAATTAAATTATCAGTT
>DRGV01000111.1 GCA_011049955.1 bacterium | reverse complement strand
TGCAAATTCCGGGTCATTTGCTTCCTCTTCCTTGTGAAATCTGAGATTCTCTAAGAGTATTACCTCATCCTCTCTCGATTGAGAAACTATTTTCTTTACCTCTTCTCCAATGCAATCATCGAGCTTTTTTACTCTCCTTTTAAGCAGTTTTCCTAATCTCTCAGCCACTGGGTTTAGACGGAGCTCCTCTTTTATCTTTCCTTCCGGTCGACCGAGATGGGAGATAAGAATGGCCTTCCCTCCTTGTTCCAGAACCTTCCTTATGGTTGGGAGAGAAGCCCTGATGCGGGTATCATCCGTGACCTTCCCCTTATCCATGGGAACGTTGAAATCCACCCGGATGAGGACTCTTTTATTCTTTAAGTCTAAGTCATCGATGCTTAATTTATCCATTCTCATCCTCGCTCCGCTGGGGAAATAGTTTACAGTTGAGCGGCGCGTTTTACTTGCCCCGCTGATGAATAACTATTATTCAATTTGCCCACTCCCCCGATGCGCTTACGCGATCGGGGTCGCTGTTTACCGTTAACCGTAAACCGTTAACCGCTAACCCCATCTTGCTGCCTACTTCTCACTAATATATTCCACAAGTTCCACCAGACGGTGGGAATATGCCCACTCGTTGTCATACCAGGCCAAGACCTTGACCAAATTTTCTTCTATGATATAAGTCGACAAACCATCCACAATGGCGGAATGAGAATTTCCATTGAAGTCCCGTGAGACCAAGGGCTCCTCAGTATATTCTAAGATGTTGGGTAGCTTCTTAGCCGCCTCCTTAAAAGCATTATTAACCTCTTCTCTGGTAACTTTTCTTTCCACTTCACAGACGAAATCAACCAAAGAGACATTCGGTGTGGGAACCCTTATTGCCAGACCGTCTATCTTTCCCTTTAACTGCGGGATGGTCAGGGCAGTGGCCTTTGCTGCGCCCGTAGTAGTAGGAATTATGGAGAGGCCGGCGGCCCTTGCTCTCCTCAAATCTTTATGGGGGGAGTCCAGGATAACTTGATCATTGGTATAGGAGTGAATAGTGGTCATTAATCCTTTTTTAATACCAAAGTTATCTAATAATACCTTGGCCACTGGTGCCAGGCAGTTCGTAGTGCAGGAGGCATTGGATATGATGTGGTGCTTCTCTGAATTGTATTCCTTTTCATTCACTCCCAGGACAATAGTGATGTCCTCCCCCTTTGCTGGAGCAGAAATTATCACCTTCTTTGCCCCGGCCTTTAGATGTTTCTCTGCCCCCGCTCTATCCCGAAACTTACCCGTGGATTCAATGACTACCTCTACTCCCAGTTCCTTCCAGGGAAGAGAGGCGGGATCCTTCTCCTTGAATACCTTAATCTCCTTGCCATCGATGATTAAAGCATTATCTTTTACTCCGACCTTTCCAGAAAAGATACCGAAGGTTGAGTCATATTTGAAGAGGTGGGCCAGGGTCTTGGCATCCGCCAAATCATTGACTGCAACGAAGTCTAAACCCTTCCTCTCCAATCCCGCCTTAAGAGCCAAACGACCAATCCTTCCAAATCCATTGATTCCTACCTTTATCATAAACACCTCCTCCTTACGTCATACGTTGAAGGGTTGCCACAAGGTGGTCACTTCGTGACGCAACTCGTTTCATTGAAGTCAGAAAACAGTTGATGGAAATCGGAAAACGGTAGTGAAATCGGAAATCTGAAATTAGTTTTTTCAGTTTTCTGTTCTCTGTTTTCCCTACTGATTTCAGTTTTCTAACAACCGATCTCTGTTTTCTAATAATCGGCTACCAATCACTGATAGACGATACAATCTTTACGACCGCAACCGAATGACTTCTTGTTAATTTATTATGATACCATATCTTCAAAGATAAGTCAAATTGATTAATAATTATTCACCAACAGGGCAAGCGATAGCGTGCTGTTCAATTTAGCTTGTCCGGGCTAAAGTGAGGATTGTTACCTCTTTTGCTCCGGCAGTAAGTAGGACTTTACAGCATTCATCCACCGTAGCTCCGGTAGTGCATATATCATCAATCAAAAGGATTCTCCTGTTCTTGACCTCCTCTTTTCTCTTGACTAAGAAAGCATCCTTTACATTCCTTCTCCTCTCTTCTGGGTTTAGACCACTCATCGTTCTGGTATCCCTTATTCTCAATAGATTTTTCTGGAAAAGAGGCAAAGAGTAATGCTCAGCAATCATTCGGGCAAAGACCTCTGCCTGATTGAACTCCCTTTCCCTTCTCTTGCTTCTATAAAGGGGAACGGGAAGGACGAGATCGAAATCATTCATCTTTAAATTCTCCTGGCAATACTTTAGGAGTAGTTTTCCCAGAGGTGAAATTAGGGCTTTTACCTTTTGATACTTGAGGAGCAGAATGGCTTCCCTCATTACTCCCTGATAGAGACCCACAGAACATATCTTTTTGAAGAAACGTTTCTCCTTCTGGCAATTTTTGCAGACCCGGTTCTCGAAAGGTCTTAAAGGTCGGCCACACTTGAGGCAATAGGGTTCTTTAATGAATCTAATCCTGGTAAAACATTCTGGGCAGATATAGGTGAGATTCCCGGCCGCTAAAGTTTTCTTGCAGATTCTGCATTCCAGGGGAAAGATTAGATCTAAAAGAGTTTTGATAAGGTTCATATCTTTATTACGTCCTGACCGGAGTTTAGCCCACAAAGTAACAAAGTTCTTCGCGAAGCGAAGGCGTCTTTATTACGTCCCGCTTAAAACTCAGCCCACAAAGTAACAAGGTTCTACCCGCAGGGTAGGTTCTTATTACGAACGAAGTGAGTAACAAGGTTCTACCCGCAGGGTAGGTTCTTATTACGAACGAAGTGAAGGGCTTTCTTATTTTCGAACGACGTGAGAAAAGAGGCAACTTGCTTGACTCATTTTACTTCAAAAAAATAGAATTTGCAAAATTAATTTAGTTGAGGTATACTATACACAAGAAAGTAGGAGAGTAGTAAAGTAAGATAGTAGGAAAGTAAGATGAGAATTCTAAGGCGCTATATCTGTAAGGAATTGGTGGGGCCTTTCTTTCTGGGTCTCGGGATCTTCACCTTCATCATGCTCATGCAACAGATTATAGAACTCACTGATCTGGTCATCTATAAGGGAGTGAGCGCTGGGATTGTGGGGCGACTCTTTCTCTATGTCCTTCCCTATTTCCTCATGTTTACCATCCCCATGGCCATTTTGGTAGCAGCATTACTCTCCTTCGGTCGGCTATCCCAGGATAATGAGATTATTGCCATCCAGGCCTCAGGCACCAATCTCTGGGTCCTGGTGTGGCCAGTGCTGATCATCGGTCTTATTCTTAGTATCTCTCTGGCAGCATTTAACAATCTCATTTCCCCAAGGAGTAAGTATGCCTTCCGGAGTCTTTACTTTGACATTGTTGATAAGCAGGCTAGCGTCGTCCTCCAGCCCAGAATCTGGATCTCGGACTTCGATGGCCTCATCCTGCGTACTGAGGAGATGGATGAAAGAACGGGGGAGATGTTTAAGGTCACTCTATATCAATTGAGTGAGGAGGGCTCTCCCAGAACCATCTTTGCCCAGAAAGGGAAGTTAATCTCCGATCCCCAGAAGTTAGAGGTGGGAATTAAACTCTTCCAGGGCACGATGCATACTGTAGATGCCAAGCACCCCGAACGCTACCACATCCTATCCTTTGGTACCCACTTCACCAACCTGGACATCCACGGTTCTCTTAAACATGAGAAGACGGCGAAGCGCTTAGAAGAGATGACCATCAAAGAACTCTGGAGACATATTAGAGAGATTCGCAGTCGAGGACAGGTTCCCAGGTGGCAGTTGGTCAAGCTCCACAAGAGGTTCTCCTTTGCCTTCGCTCCCCTGGCCTTCATCCTGATCGGGGTCCCCCTGGGGATAAAGACCCATCGCAGTGCCAAGTCCATCGGCTTCGTCATCAGCTTCTGTCTGACCTTTGTCTATTATTTCATCATGTTGGCCGGAGAGCATCTGGGCAGAATAGGGGCCCTTCCTCCGGGCCTGGCCATCTGGCTTCCCAATCTCTTTTTGGGGATGGTAGGAATATTCCTCATCGTAAGGATGGTGAAGAGATAATATGCGTATCCTGGACCGTTACTTAATAAGAGAGCTCTTAAAGCCCTTTATCTTCTGTCTTCTGATCTTTACTGCTCTGATATTCGTCGCCCAGCTCTTTGAGGAACTGGACCATATACAGCGCTTGGGATGGGGAGTGATGATTCACTACTTGCTCTACCGCACTCCTTTCTTCCTGGCCCAGTTCGCGCCCGTAGCGGTGCTTCTTGCCGGGCTGTGGTCTTTAGGAAACCTCTCCAAGAATTACGAGCTCGTCGCCATGAAGGCCGGAGGAATATCTTTCAGGCGTATCCTGGTTCCCATGTTAGGAGTAGCTCTGGTCATCAGTCTTCTTATCTTCATCCTGAATGAATCCATCATCCCTCCTCTCAACATGAAGGTCAAGAGGTTTGAACAGACCAGAATGGATGAACGACCGGAGTATGAACGAAGAGACAATGTTGCCTTCTATAGCCCGGACCATCAATACCTCATCTACATGAAGACCTTCGATGGGGAAAAGAGCCAGATGCGTCACGTCCAGATTCTGGCTCGACGGCCGGATGGTACTTTAGCAAGAAGAATAGATGCCCAGAAAGGATTATATAATAACGGAGGTTGGTACTTCATCAAGGGCATAGAGAGGGAGTTCGATGTGCGGGGAGAGAATATCTTAAAGGAAGAGAGCTTCAAAGAGAAGTATCTTCCCCTACATGTTAAGCCAAGTGACTTCAGCCGTGAAATACAGAAGCCAGAAGAGCTGAACTTCATCCAGCTGGCAAGGTATATCGCTCAGTCCAGAAGAGGGGGATACGATGTCCGAACGTATTTAGTCGACCTCCACCTAAAGATTGCCTCACCCTTCGCCTGTATTATCATCCTCTTGGTGGGCGCTCCCCTGGCCATCTTCTCCCCAAGGAGTGGAAGATTGATTGGCTTTGGGATCGCTATCTTCATCGGCCTCCTTTACTGGGGGGTGGTCTCTGTCGGTCGCTCTTTAGGAAGAGTGGGGATACTCACCCCTCTCCTTGCCGCCTGGATAGCTAACCTCTTTTTTATTGGCCTGGGATTATATTTCCTGCGCCGGGCGAGATAGGCACTAAGTCGATATAGCAAGATAAGAGTTCTATGCGATCGTTCACTCAAAGTGAGACATAACGTTTTCCTATTCAACAATTCAACCTTCTTTAATAAATTTAGCATAACCCTCCCCAAAAAAGGCAAAAGCCCCTTTAGTTAGGGGTCTGAGAAGTAAAAAAATAGAAGAGACTTATCAAGGACTAAAAGGATATTAAATTATTACTGGACTTTTGCATTTTCCGTCTTTCGGTATCCCGAAGGGAAGGGTTGTTTAGTTTACAGGAAAAGAGGATGTGTTGTGGGTTATGGGTCGGGTTGTGGGGATGAGTTGTGTGGTCTCTTTACCCCACCCTCACTACTCACAACCTAACACACAACTCATTACCCATCCTCATCCTTAATAAAGGTAGCCACAACTAATTGACGATGAAGGCAAATTTGCAAAAGTTGAGTTATTACTTTATAGTCTTGTATTTTTTTAAGACCATGTCCTTCGCTTTTTTTATAGCCTCTGTTGCTTCTGGGGTAATAGGATAGGCAAGATCGTAGTAGCGACCATCCTCCCCCTTCTTGCTGGGCATGGTCACCCAATCTCCATACTTGCCTTCTCGAACTTTTATCTCTAAAGCGAGTGATTTATTGATTATCAGAGAGCCATAGGCTTTGGTTCCGGCATAACTGCTTGGCCGGGTTTTCTCTGTTATTTCGATAGGGCCTACTGCCTGGGGATTAATCTTATTGTGCAGAATAGCCTCATTGATGACTTTTCTGGCCTCTTTGGTAATTGGATAGATTAAATCTTTATGTGTTCCATCCTTTTTCTCATAGCCGGGCATGACCACCCACTCACCCTTCTGGCCGCTCATCTTCTTGAAGCCCTTTATTACTAAGGAGCCGTTGATCACTAAGGTGAACTCCTCCTTCCCGGTACTGGTGATATCCGTTACCTGAATGGTGTCCGCAGAGACCGCCTGGGGCTGCCTCTTAGGAGTAATGGGTTTCTTCTCCTGAACAACAACATAGGTATCGGGAATCCCATCCCCATCAGTATCCACCTTTTTCATGGCACTTTTTCCGCTTTGACTTATTGCCAGAGAAAGCACCATCACTACTCCCAATAAAAGACTCACTCTCCTCACCAATTTACACTTCATTTCTATCCTCCCTTGTAATTGCTTATCGCTTGTCGCCCATTTTGCTTGTCGCTTGTCGCCCGCTTCGCTTTGTCGCTCGTCGTTTTTTGACGACCCGCGATACGCGACCTGCGATCTGCAATTAGCGACCGGCGATCTGCGATTTGCGTTTAGGTTCCCAACTCCCAGGACTTAAGGTATTTCTCTTGTTCTTTGGTCAATCTATCTATTCTTATTCCTAAGGATTTGAGTTTCAACCGGGCAATTCTTCTGTCTATCGGGGACGGAACGGGATATACCTTTTTCTTTAGGTCCTTCTTCTTTATCAGATATTCAACAGACAGCGCCTGATTGGCAAAGGACATATCCATTACCGTTGGGGGATGCCCCTCGGCACAGGCTAAGTTCACCAACCTCCCCTCTCCTAAGAGATTAATCCTCTTTCCCCCGGGAAGGAGATATTGATCGATGGCTCCTCTTATCCTTTTCTTTCTTCTGGCCATCTTCTTTAAAGCCGGGATATTTATCTCGACATTGAAGTGGCCGGCATTGGCAACGATTGCCCCATCCCTCATTACCCTGAAGTGTCGCTTATCAATGAGGTTTATATCCCCGCTTGCGGTAACAAAAATATCCCCTACTCTCGCCGCTTCATTCAAGGGCATTACCTGATAGCCATCCATAGAGGCCTCCAGGGCCTTTAAGGGATCTACTTCAGTGACGATTACCCTGGCCCCCATCCCTCTGGCTCTCATGGCGATTCCCCTTCCGCACCAGCCATAACCACAGACCACGAAGTTGCTCCCTGCCAGGAGTCTATTCGTGGCCCGCAATATGCCATCTATGGTTGACTGCCCCGTTCCATACCTATTATCAAAGAAGTGCTTTGTTTGAGCATCGTTTACGGAGATGATGGGATGCCTCAATATCCCCCTATCTGCCATACTCTTTAATCTAATTACCCCGGTAGTCGTCTCCTCCGTTCCTCCAACGATATTACGGTGATCAGTAATCGGTGATCGGTGAACAGTAGTAATAAGGTCTGCCCCATCATCCATGGTGAGCCGGGGCCGAATATTTAAAACGCTTCTAATATGCTGATAATAGGTTCTGTTATCCTCTCCGCAAATGGCAAAGACACTGACCCCATCGTGCTTCACTAAGGAAGCGGCCACATCATCCTGGGTGGAGAGGGGGTTAGAAGCACAGAGATAAGGGGTTGCTCCCCCGGCCTTCAGGGTCTGCATCAGGACAGCGGTCTCACTCGTCACATGTAAACAGGCAGAGATTTTCAAGCCCTTCAGGGGCTTCTTTTTTTTAAACTCGTCTTTAATGAGTCGTAAAACAGGCATCTCCCCGGCTGCCCACTCGATACGTCTCCTCCCCCTCTCTGCTAACTTAATGTCTTTAATATGGTATCTCATTCTACAACCTCCTCTACCTCACTTCGCTCGGAAGTAAGAAGTAAAAAGTAACAAGTAAAAAGTAAATCAAATCTGTGGTTTCATTAAAGTCTCAAGTCCTCAAAATGGGTCATTCTCTTGAATTCCCGATACCTCTCGATAATCTCCTTATTCCTTAATCTTTCAAGTCTCTTCACACTGAAATCCTCCACATTATAGGAGGCCATAATGCTCCCATAGATCATGGCCCTCCTCATATTTTCCTCACTCAGGTCATTGATATAGGCTAAGAAGCCCAAGAATCCTCCGGCAAAGCTATCTCCAGCACCAGTGGGATCATTGATGTCCTCTAAAGGATACCCAGGAGCAGCGAAATGGGAATTCTCGCTCCACATCAGAGCCCCATGCTCCCCCTTCTTTATGATTACCTTCTCGGGACCCATCTTAAGTATTCGGCGCGAGGCCTTGAAGAGATTATGCTCTCCGGTCAACTCCCTGGCCTCTGAGTCATTCAAGAGAAGGATGTCTACTCCTTTCAGAGTGAGGAGTAGTTCCTTCCTCTTCTTCTCAATCCAGTAGTTCATGGTATCGCAGAGAACGAGCTTGGGCCTTTTGACCTGTCTCAAGACAGAAAGCTGTAATTGGGGATCGATATTGGCTAAGAAGATATACTCTATTCTTTCATACTCCTGTGGTATCTTGGGGCGAAAGGTGCGGAAGACATTCAACTCGGTCTTTTGGGTATGGGCCTGATTCAGATCATACTCATAGTAGCCCTTCCATCGGAAGGTCTTACCCTTCTTTATCTCCAGTCCTTTAATATCGATTTCCTTTCTCCTAAAGAGATCTAAATGCTTTCTGGAAAAGTCGCTTCCCACCACTGCTACTAGGCTCACCTGGGTATAGTGATGAGCACTCAGGGCAAAGTAGGTGGCACTACCTCCCAGGGCCTCTCTCACCTCCCCAAAAGGAGTCTTCACAGTATCTAAGGCAACAGAACCCACAACCAGAACACTCATCTTCTACCCCTTCATTTTACATTGAACAATTAACAATGAACATTGCTCTTTTTGAATCGGTGAATCGGAGAATCGGTGAAGCGGAGATTTTCTCCCTTTCTCCGTTTCTCCCTTTCTCCGTCTCACTTTCCCACCTGTCTACTTTCTCACTTTCCTATCCTCCTATTTTTCTGTTATAGTCCAACTTCTTTGCGCAATGTCTCTGCTTTGTCCCTCTTCTCCCAGCTGAAGCCTTCCTCTTCCCTTCCCAGGTGGCCATAACAGGCGGTCTTCCTATAGATGGGTCGCCAGAGGTCGAGTTCCCTGATGATTCTCTCTGGGGTCAGTGAGAAGTGCTTCTTCACTAACTCCACGATTCTCTTCTCATTAATCCTTCCGGTACCATAGGTGTCGATCATGACCGAGACCGGATCCTTGACTCCAATGGCATAGGCCAGTTGAATACAACATTCATCCGCTATCCCCGCGGCCACCAGGTTCTTGGCGATATATCGCGCCATATAGGATGCAGACCTATCAACCTTGGTGGGGTCCTTTCCGCTGAAGGCTCCTCCCCCATGCAAAGCTCTTCCTCCATAGGTATCGACAATGATCTTCCTTCCCGTCATTCCGGTATCAGACTTGGGACCACCAGTGAGAAACTTCCCAGTGGGATTGACCAGATACTTTGTCCTCTTGTCCAGAAGTCTCCCTGGGATGACGGCCTCTATTACCTTCTCGATTAACTCTTCCTTTGCCTCATCCGTTATGTGGGTTTTCTTAGCATTCAGGATCTTCTCTGTATGCTGGGTAGAGAGAACCACAGCATCCACGCGAACTGGCTTGCCATCCTGGTATTCTACAGTGACCTGACTCTTCCCATCTGGCCCAAGATAGTCCAGGATCCCTTTCTTTCTCATCTGGGCTAACCTCCTGGTCAATCCATGAGCGAGCATAATGGGCAGGGGCATGAGTTCTTTGGTCTCTTTGCAGGCGTAGCCGAACATAGCACCCTGATCCCCAGCTCCTCCGGTATCCACTCCCAGAGCAATATCCGGGGATTGCCTTCCAATGGCGTTCAATATGGCACAGGTCTCATACTCAAAACCGAACTCTGGTCGGGTATAGCCAATATCTTTAATCAGGTTGCGCACCAGAAGAGGAAGATCAACGTAGCACTTAGTGGTAATCTCCCCTCCCACTACAATCAATCCCACAGTGACAAAGGTCTCACAGGCCACCCGGCTTCCTCTCTTACCCCCTCTTTTCTTACGATAGGGAGGGAGATGATATCTAAGATCGTATCTCAGAATCTCGTCTAATACTGCATCCGAAATCTGATCACAGATCTTATCTGGATGTCCCTCGGTCACACTCTCTGAAGTAAATAGATGTTTCTTCACTCCTACCTCCTTGCAATCACAGAGTTTATATTCTTTCAGTTTGACGGTCTGACTGTCAATATTCAGTAGGACAGTCTGACAGACTGACAGTTTGACAGTTAAGAATCTTTTTCTATCTGTCTACCTGTCTAACCGTCCCACTGTCTCACTGTCTAACTGCTTTCTATGGTTCTGTGTTCTCAGTGGCTCTCTTTTTTTCTGTATTCCGAATCTGCTTCTCTTAAGGATTCCAGGCTTCCGATATCATACCACTTCTCTTTGAAGACAAAGCCATAAACCTCTTCTTTTTCTGCTAACCATTGGATATAGAATCCTGGAGCATCGCTACTTCTCTTCTCTTTAAGGTAGGTTGAGATAAGACTTAGGTCTTTTTTGGAAAAGAGATATAAGCAGGTGGCGATCAGGGTAGAGGCAGGGCAGGAAGGTTTTTCCTCAAAGTTAACGATCCTCTGATTCGCATCTATAGCCACCACCCCATACTTCCTGGCCCTCTCTTTATCTCCAATATCATAAAGAGCAATACAGGAAGCCTTCTTCTCATGAAAGAATCGAATGAACCTGGAGAGGTCGAATTCAAAGAGGTTATCTCCAGCAATGATTAGAAGGTCATCATCGATTCTTTCCTTCTCCAGAACAAATCTTATATCTCCAATGGCTCCCAGTTTATTATCATCACATGTTGAGCCATTATTTAGAGTTTTTACTCTCTTTTTTATTTTGAAGTTAGCGAGCCAATTCTGGAAGTTCGGAATGAACTTTTTGTTAGTTACCAGGTAAACAGCTTCGATCTCTTCTACTCTTTTTAATCTCTCCATAATGTATTCTAAGATGGGCTTGCCGGCAATGGCGAGAAGGGGCTTCGGTCTATCCTTGGTCAGGGGATAGAGCCTGGTAGCATAACCGGCCGCCAAGATAAGGGCTTTCACTGCTTATACCTCACTTACAATCTGGAGAAACGGAGAAAGGGGGAAACGGGGGCAGGGAGAGAATCACCGATTCCCCGATTCCACGATTCGATAGTTTCCCCATTCCCCGGTTCACCGATTCTCCGATTCACTTTATCTATCCTTTCCTGGCCAGCTCTCTCTTGAGATAGTCGATGACCTTTACTGGGGTGGGGTCTATTCTATTCAATATAGCGAGATAGTAGCTCACCCAGTCTCCAAGATAGATGAGAGAAAAGAGGCGGGCAAGGAGGCTTTTTCCCTGAGAATAGAGGAAGTCCAAACCCTTTGCCTCATCTTTAATAATCTTAGAAGTAATCTTTATTCTCTTCTTTATCCTGGAAGAATCCTTCTTATCACACAGGTTGATGAGATAACATCTCTTAAGGATTCCTGGTAGGCATCTCCAGCCAACGATCTCATTATGGTTTAGTTCCGGGAAGGTATTGGAAAAGGCCAAAACCTTGCTATTCTCAGATAACTGTCCCTTCCAGCGCAGGCCGGCAGGGAAGAGGATAGGAGAGGTATAGATGAGGGGGAGATTCTTGTATAGTTTAAGGGCTATTCTCTTTGCCTGGTTAGAACCTGCCCTTGATGGAAGCGAAAGTTTTTTTCTCAAATCTTTAAGCAGCCGGAGGGTCTCCTGGCATTCCTTCTTCTTATTCTTGATCAGTCCCAGGCGTTCCAGGATAACCAAAAGGGAAAAGAAGAGATAGCCCAAAGAGACCCGGGGAGGAAGCCCAGAAGGTATAGAGATTACGGGAATCTTACTTCTCTTGGCCAATCCAGCCAATCTCCCTCCAGTAGTGATGGCAACTATCTGGGCCTTCTTCTTTACTGCTTCTCGATAGGCAGAAAGGGTCTCTTCTGTATTCCCCGAGTAGCTGACAGAAAAGACCAGGGTCTGAGAATTAACGAACTCCGGGATCTGGTAGTCCTTGTTAATTACCAGAGGAATTTTTAACTCTTTCTCTACCACACTCTTCAATATCTCTCCTCCAATACCTGAGCCCCCCATACCACAGACCAGAATCTCGTCAATCCTCTTGTATGAAGGAAGAGGCGCCTGCAGAGCTATCTTAATGGCCCGGGAACATTGATCGGGAAAATCAGCTAAAAGATAGGCCATATCTTTCTTATCATACTTTCTGATATCCTTTAGGTTATCAAGGTTCATCATTTAAGTATCCACCTCCGGTATAATTTTCCCCACCATGTCCTTAAGGAGGGCTTCGATCTCCTGGGCCGTAGAAAGTTCTAGGGCCTTTCTGGAAAGTTCTTTTGCTTCTTTTATGGTAAGAGAGCGAATGACCTTCTTCACCTCAGGAATGACGATGGGGCTCATGCTTAATTCATCCAAACCTAGACCCAATAGAAGAGGTGTAAAGAGGGGCTCTCCGGCCATCTCTCCACATATCCCCACCCAGATTCCTGCCTTATGTGCCCCATCGATGATTCTTTTCAAAAGCGAAAGTACCGCAGGATGGAGGGGCTGATAGAGGTAGGCGATGTTCTCATTCACCCGATCGATGGCCAGGGCATACTGAATGAGATCATTGGTTCCAATGGAGAAGAAGTCCACCTCTTTGGCAATGGATTCACAGGTGAGAGCCGCAGAAGGGATTTCGATCATGGCCCCTACTTCCAAGTCTTTATTGAAAGGGATTCCTTTCTTTTTAAACTCTTCCTCAACTTCCTCCAATATCTGGTTTGCCTCCTTTACTTCCTCAGCCCCGGAGATCATGGGGTACATAATCTTTAGATTTCCATAGGTGCTGGCCTTCAATATAGCCCGCAGTTGATCCTTGAAGAGGGGGATATCCGCCAGACAAAGCCTAATGGCCCTTAGGCCTAAGAAAGGATTCATCTCTGGGGCAAGGTTGAGATAGGATAGGAACTTATCCCCTCCCAGATCCAGTGTCCTGATAACCACTGGATGAGGAGCAAGTTTCTGGGCCACCTCCTTATAGGCTTCAAACTGCTCGTCAACAGAAGGAAGGTCACTCCTCCCTAAATGAAGAAATTCTGTTCGATATAGCCCGATCCCCTCTCCCCCGTGCTCCTTGACATATTTAACCTCATCCGGAATCTCGATATTTGCGGCCAGAACCACCTTATGGCCATCGAGCGTCTGAGCAGGAAGGTCTCTTAACCTGACTAACTCGTGTTCAAAGACCTTGAAGGATTCCCGGTCCTTCCTGTATTTCTTCAGGGTCTCTCTATCTGGGTTTATAATTACTGAACCATGACTGCCATTCACGATCAGGGTATCAAGTGCCTGGGCTTCTCGTGTGATGTTCTTCAATCCCACTACGGCCGGGATCTCCAGGGCCCGGGCCATGATTGCCGTATGAGAGGTCTTGGTTCCCATATCTGTGGCAAACCCGATGACTTTCTCTCTGTGCATGGATACCGTATCAGAAGGAGAGAGATCGTGGGCCACGACGATAACCTCCTCCTCCAAGGTGGCCAGGGTTTCCCTCTCCCTGCCCAGGAGATTCCTCAATACCCTCCTACCCACCTCCTGATCCTGAAGGACCCCTATTTAATAAAGAAAGTCACTCAGGGGGTGAAAGAGAAACTGATCAATGTAGAATACGCTTTCTCTCAGGTCCTGGAGACCCTCCAAGAGACTTTCGGTAGTATAGAAGATTCCTACCT
>DRGV01000110.1 GCA_011049955.1 bacterium | reverse complement strand
GATCTATGGTTAATCTCTCCCAGCAGATAGAGACGGTAATCGATAGGACCACTACTCCTATAAAGGTCCTCTACTGGTCAGAGACGGTCTTCGAAGATTGAAGATGCGAATCTTGCAACCGCAAAGACGCCAAGTCGCCAAAGTTTAAGATAAAGACGCCAAATTACTTTTAGCGCTTTGGCGTTGCAAGGAGAGAGAATGTCCAAGAATTATGAGAGGAGGTAACTGTTAAATGAAATTTCGAGTAGAATTAGAATACGATTTTGAATACGAAGGGTATGTTGCAGAATGTCCCATGTTACCTGGCTGTATGTCTCAAGGGAAGACTAAGAAAGAGGTTTTGAAAAATATTCAGGAGGCTATCTCCGGCTATCTCAAAGTAGTCAAGAAAAAACATCGCAGGATTCCAGCAGAAGAAAGGCATTCTATTTATGTCGATGTTCCGGTTTCAATTACTGGAACATAAATGGGAATCTTAAGCAATATTTCAGGGCGGGAAGCGGTAAAGGTCTTTAAGAAGATCGGTTACTATGTGGCGCGGCGAGAAGGTAGCCATATGGTATTAAACAACGATAAAGAAGGCTATCCCATTTTAGTGATACCAGATCATAAAGAACTTGCTCCAGGACTACTTCGAACACAAATTAAAAGAGTCCATCTTACAGTGGAAGAATTTAATCGATTGAGAAAGAAAAGCAGGTGAAGAGTTGAAAAAGATATCTTTATTCAAGACCTTAGGTAAGGCTAAGGCGGTTCTTGGCCTGGACATCGGAACCAGTTCTATTAAGGCCATTCTATTGAAGGTGACCAAGGAGGAGGTGGAACTGGCCAACGTCGGGATGGTGGAGCTTCATTTAGATCCTACCATAGAGAATAAGGAGAAGAGGGCCAAGGTCATTGAGGGGATAAAGAAATTACTGGAAGAGAACGAAATAAAGACCAAGGATGTAGTCATCGCTGTCCCTGGTCAGTCAGTAATCATAAGGCACCGCAAACTTCCTTCTGGGGCCAGGGCCAGGCTTGATCAGGTGATTAAGTTCGAGGCCCAGAACCAGATCCCCTTCCCCCTGGATAAGGTGGGCATGGATTATCAGGCTCTGCCCGGAAAAGAGGGAGAAGAGGTAAAGGTCATCTTGGCGGCTATGAAGCGGGAACTCATCGATGACCATCTGGCCTTAGTTGAGGAGGCAGGACTTAGATGTGAGGTCATAGACATCTCCTCACTCGCTCTTTATAATGCCCTGAGGTACAAGAAGCCCCCTAAGGAGGCGGAGGTGGTGGCCTTGATTGACATCGGGGCAACGACCACGGATATCAGCATCCATCGGGATGGGATATTGGAATTCACCAGAAGCGCACCGGTAGCCGGGAATGATTTGACAGAGGCCATTCAGACCAAGCTCGTGGTATCCTTTAGCGAGGCGGAGAAGTTGAAGAGGGAGGAGGGGGATGCCCTCTTCAAGGCTCAGGAGAAACCTTCCGAAGTTCCTCCTATTCCAGAAAAACCACCTGAAATGCCCCCGACACCAGAGAAGCCACCCGAAATTCCTCTTGCTCCCGAGAAGCCACCAGAGGCTCTGCCCCCTGAGGTTCCATCCACACCAGAAAAACCACCTGAGGTTATACCCCCCGAGATTCCACCCACTCCAGAGACACCACCCGAAATCCCTCCTGAGAAACCCCCCGAGAAGCCACCCGAGATTCCACCCACTCCAGAGACACCACCTGAAATGCCACCAGAAAAACCACCTGAAATGCCCCCGACACCAGAGAAGCCACCAGAAAAACCACCTGAAGTTCCTCCCGCTCTCAACCCCACCACCCAGGTAGCCAGTGCCCTCTCTCCCATACTGGAGAACCTATTTGCTGAGATCCGGCGTTCTCTAAACTACTACCGCTCGCAGTCAGAGGGGGCGAAGATTACCAAGGTCATTCTCTCTGGAGGGGGAGCCCGACTCAAGAACTTAGATCGGTTCCTATCCCAGAGGTTGGGGGCCCCGGTTGAGATCGCCGATCCCCTATCCCGAATTAAATATGATCCGTCCACCTTTAAGTTGAAGGAGATACTGCCCTCCTTTAGCGTGTCAGTGGGATTGGCCCTACGCGCCCTTGAACTGGGCGAGATAAAGATAAGTCTCCTTCCCCAGATTGTGAAGGAGAGAGCGCTTATCCAGACCAGGAAGAGGAACCTTATGATTGCTGCCGGTTTAGGGGTGGCGATTATCGTTTTCAGTGGTCTTCTCTTCCTGCAGCAACTCCAGCAGCGAGAGGCGAGGTTAGAGCAGATAAAGGCAGAACTGGAAAAGATAAAGGATATCGTTCCCAAGGTGGAGAAACTGAAGAAGGAGAAGGCGGCGGTGGAGAAAAGGATGAAGGTCATTACTGGATTACTTACTGAGAAAGCCAGATGGCTTGATGTCCTATTGGAGATGACCAAGGTCTTTCCTTCCTCTGTCTGGATCAAGAGTCTCTCTTTACCAGCAAAGGATAGCGCCAGCATCTCTGCCCAGGCAAGTTCCGTAGAGGCGGTCTCCAACCTCATGGTGAGGCTCAATAAGTCGCCCTACTTTGAAGAGATAGATCTGGGAAGTATACAGACCCCTCCAGAAGGAGAAGCGGTAAGTTTCCCTATGAAATGGAAGATTAAGAAGGTAGTAAAGAAGGTTGCAACCCTGTCTGCCGACGAGGCAGGCGCAGAGACCGCAAAGGAAAAGGCAGGTGGGCAGGTGAGAAAGTGAGAAAAAATCAATGAAAAATGTAAAATGCTCAACGTTCAATGCTCAATGCTCAATGTTCAATGTTCAATGTTCAATGTTTAATGTAAAAAGGAAGAGTAAATGAAGCTCAATCCCCGGGATAGAAAGTTACTCATCTTCATGGGAGTGATCGTTATCTTAGCAGTGGGCTACTACTTCCTCTATATGCCTTTATCCCAGAGGTGGAAGGAGGCCAATGAGAAACTGGCCAGGATGGAGGCCAAACTCAAGGGGGCCCAGAGAGCGGCCAGGATGGAGGAGAAGTTAGAGAGGGACTACTTCGAGGCCCAGGTAAGGCTTAAGTTCGCCAAGGGGAGGCTGCCCAAGGAGGAGGGATTACCCAAACTATTGAAGGATGTCTACCAGATGGGAAGGGATTCTGGAGCAACCATTCTCTCCTTTGGCCCCGGGGCTCTCCAGCCGAAGGAATATTATAAAGTTAAACCCATATCCCTGAGCCTGAAGTGTAACCTCCCGCAGCTGGTTAAGTTTCTCTACAATATTGAGAAGTCGGATCGACTACTCGATGTCCAGAGTATAAACATCACCTCTGATGCTAAAGGGGACCTGAGCGTTACTCTTCGCTTGGTCACCTTTGTTTATAAAGAATAATCAAACAGTTAGTTACCCAGTTACCCAGTTACTCAGTTACTCAGTTTAAAACCGGCAAACTGGCAAACAGGCGAACCAGCAAACTATCCGAGTGAAGCGAGGAAAAGATGGCAGTAGATATTAAAAAGGTTCTTACGAGTCTCAAGGAGAGAAAGGAGACTATGCTCGTTTGGGGATTGGGAGTCGCTGCCCTCTGTCTGGGGATCTTCCTCCTCATCGGTTACCTGAGAGGGCCCCCCCCTCCTCCCAGCCAGGAAGTGATTGTCAGAGGAAAGAAGCCCCTGAAGAGCAAAGAAGAGATTGAAAAAGAGGCCATCGCTGAACTCAAGGAGTCACAAAAGATATCCCCCTTCGTTGACTATCAGGATATCCTGGGCAAGAATCTCTTTATACAATCCAGATTGGATAGGATTGAGGGAGCGAGGATAGCGATAGTAGGGGGTTTTATCTTGAAAGGAATCCTTGATTATGGGATGGGGAATATTAAGGCGGTTATTAATGACCCTGCGGGAAAACCTCATCTGGTAGGGGTTGGTCAGAGAATCGGTGCCAGTGAAGTGAAGGTAGTGGCCATTGATTTCAAGAACCAGAGCGTAACTCTTATGGGTAAGGGCTGGGAAAAGCCCCAGGTCAGCAGCATGGCCAAAGAAAAGATAGACGAAAAGGAAGGTCTAATAACTTATAAGCCGCGTGAAGAGAAGAGAGAGATAGAGAAACCAAAAGAGGCGCCAGAAAAATCAGGAGAGACTCCAGAAGAGGAGCCGAAGAAGGCCATAACAGAGGCAAAGAAGACATTGAGCGAGGCAAGTGACGTTATCCTCACTGCCCGCTCTGAAGGGGTGGATACTGATGAGGCTGAGGCCCGGCGGGATGATGCCAAGGTCAAACTTGAGGATGCTCAGGAGGCTATGAAAGAAGAGGATTACAAGAGGGCTGAGGAGTCGGCCAAAGGTGCTCAGGCTCTTGCTCAAGAGGCAGTGCAATTAGTAAAGGAAGCTCTAGGGAAGGAAGAGGAAGAATATCTCGAGGAAGAAGAGGGGGAATAGGAAACGGATTAAGAAAGGAGTAAAACTATGACAAAGAAAATAGGAACAGGGGTATTAGTAATTCTATTGTGCCTTTTATTAAATGTTGTTGCTGTCTGGGGAAGAGGAGAAGTAATTATTGCACCCGCTGATCTGGATCGCTTCTCAGTAACGGCACCCAGTAAGGTCACTGCCGGAGAGGTCTTTCCGGTAACCGTTACTGCCCGCGATTCCTTTGGGAATATAGTCAGTAACTATCGCCTCTCTGGTAAAGGCGTGGAGATAACCACCAGCGGAATGGGAAAGATTGTCCCAGAGAGGATCGCTCCCTTAGAATTTAAGGATGGGGTGGCCCGAATAAGTCTCATCTATGAGCAGGCACAGGATATCATCCTCACCATTGCCGAGATAGAAGGAGAGGCTCGAGGAAAGAGCACTACCATAACCGTCTTTCCCTTTCAACTGGATCATTTTGTACTCACCGTTCCCAGGGAGGCCAGGGCCGGCGAGGAGTTTACCATCTTCATCAGCGCTCGGGACGCCTTCGGGAATATCATCTCTGATTATTCCACTCAGGGAAAGGAGCTCTCCCTTCTCGCTTCTGGGAATGGGAAACTCAATCCCTCCAAGGTAGAAGTTACCCAATTTAAAGAAGGAATAGCCTCTCTTAGCCCCACCTATAGTAAGGCCCAGAAGATTACTCTCACCTGTAAGGAAGAGGGAGGGAAGGCAGGGGGAACCTCCTCTTTCCTGACCATACAACCAGGCGCCTTTCACCACTTCCTCCTATCCTCTGCCCCTTCTGCCCGAGCCGGGGAAAGCTTTGAGGCTATCATTACTGCCTACGATTCTTTTGAGAATGTGGTAACCGATTATGGGGCCACAGGAAAGGGAGTTTTCCTTTCTGTAACCGGAAGCGGAAAGCTCAACCCTTCCCAGATTCCTGCCTCTCAGTTTGCAGATGGAGTGGCCAAGATCAGGCTTTCTTATGACAGAGCGGAACCCATTACCATTAGTGCCAAAGAGTCTGCTCTAAAAGCAAGACGAGAGGTAAAAGAGGGGGTTTCCATTATCGTAGCAGGAAGAGGGGTCTTAGTTGACCGGATAGATGGGATCAATGGCTGGGCCTATGTTGGGGATGAGGTAAGATATGTCAATATCAGGATAGATAGCGATGCTCAAGATATCTGGAGAGAGGTTCCCAGGGGAAAGACCCCGGAGAATTACCAGGCCATCCAGAAACTATTAAGGAAGAGGGGAGCTCAGTGATTAAAAGACTAACTATTGCCTTACTTGCTGTTCTCCTTTCATTATCCTTCCTTTCCAGCAACTCCTTCTCTCAGGAAGTAGTCCGTCCGTCAGAGACGGCCGGATGGAAAGAGGATATCCTTATTC
>DRGV01000109.1 GCA_011049955.1 bacterium | reverse complement strand
TCCCTTTGGGCAGCACCTTTTATTAAAGAGGCTGGGTTCGTATCGGTTTAGTCCCGCATCGAGCTTTGCTCTGGTGCGGGATCGGAATTGAATTTGTTCAAATTCCGATACGATAAATTATAGAACATGGTAAAAGGTGCGGGGTTCACTTCTTCTTTTTTCCCTTCCGGAATAGTTTCCAGGGATGTTCCTTCACCTCTTCAGATAATTCCCTTAGATTTTTAATCATGGCATTGAGGTTATCATAGAGTTCCTCATCAGTCACTAACTTTCCTGCGGTCCCCTTTCCTCCCCTTACAGAAGAGAGGATGCCTCCTAAATCCTCCATGGCTCCTCGCGCACTGGATAGTACCTCACTTATGTCTACCGCATCTTTACCAATTAGAGTAGCCCCGGGCTTAATAATGGGAGCATCGAGAGAGCCCGGGGTGATCTCAATATACTTCTCTCCCAAGAGGCCCACCACAGTTATTGAGAACTGAGCATCCCCCCGCAATTGAATGGCCTCCTTTAAGGTGATAGTAGTCTCCACCTTGGTAGTGGGTTCCTGGATAAAGCGTATTCTCTCCACCTGCCCCACCTTTACCCCAGCCAATCTAACGGGAGCGGTCTCCTTCAGCCCACCAACGAAGTTGAAGATAATTTTAATAGTATATTCCCTGGTCCGGAAGCCCCGAACCTCACCCTTCCTCACAATGAAGGCAGAGAAAATTAATATCACAATAGCCATGGCTGCCACAATCCCCACCTTTATCTCATTAGTAAAGAATTTCATTTTATACCTCCTCGTTTCACTCGGAGTTTGTTAGTTTATTAGCACGCTCACTTCGTTCGCTTTAGTTGTTAGTTAAAGGATTTTACTAACTACTAAAGGGCGAAGCCCGTCCTAACTACTAACCAACTATCTTAGTCGGCAGTAATGGGTCCTATTGCTGCTCCGGTGATGAACTGCCGGACAATGGGATTTTTGGTATTCTTAATCTCTCTTGGAGTACCGACCTCAATGATCTTTCCCTCATAGAGCATGGCTATTCTGTCCGCAATCTTATAAGCACTGGCTATATCATGGGTAACAGCAATGGAGATAATCTTCAACTTATCGTGTAATTCAATGATGAGTTCGTTTATGGCATCCCCCATGATAGGATCTACCCCAGTAGTGGGCTCGTCATATAAAATGATCTCTGGGTCCATGGCGATGGCCCTCGCCAGGCCCACCCTCTTCTTCATCCCTCCCGAGAGTTCAGCCGGTTTCAAGAACCCATTCCTTGCCAGACCAACCAGCCCCAGCTTTTCGTTAACAATTTTTCTTATCTCTTCCTTGTTCAAATTGGTATGCCTCCCCAATCCGAAGGCCACATTCTCCTCCACAGTCAGAGAATCGAAGAGGGCCGCTCCCTGGAAGAGCATACCAAACTTCTTTCTCACCTCATTCAATCTTTTCTCATTCAATTTCGTTATATCGCAGCCATCAATTAGTATCCTTCCTTTATCCGGCTTTAAAATTCCAATAATGTGCTTTAGTAAAACGCTCTTCCCACAGCCGCTTCTTCCAATGATGACGAAGGTCTTGCCCTTCTCAATCTTAAGATCCACCCCTCTTAAAACCTTATTGTCACCAAATGACTTATGAAGATCCTCAATAACAATCATAGCATCCTCGCTTACGCTCGGAGTTTGTTAGTTTGTTAGCACGCTCACTTCGTTCGCTTTAGTTGTTAGTTAAAGGATTTTACTAACTACTAAAGGGCGAAGCCCGTCCTAACTACTAACCAACTAAAATAAAGCAGCGGTTAGAAAGTAATCGGCAGCCAAAATCATGACACAGGAAGTAACCACTGAGAGGGTCGTGGCTTTTCCCACCCCTTCTGCTCCTCCTTCTGTCTTGAACCCTTCATAACACCCAATGATGGTAATAATTGCTCCAAAAACAATGGCCTTTATCAAGCCAGAGGAGATATCATTCGTGGTCAAGGCTTCTATGGTACCATCTATGTACTGTTTAGAGCCGATACCCAGTTTATATACCCCAATAAAATAGCCACCCGCAATGCCTATGGCATTGGCATAGATGGTGAGTATAGGAATCATGATAATCCCAGCAATAAACCTGGGAACGGCGAGATACTTAATGGGATTGGTGGCTAAGGTTTCTAAGGCATCGATCTGTTCGGTAACCTTCATGGTCCCCAGCTCTGCGGTAATCCCTGCTCCTACCCTTCCGGCAAGTATTAAAGCAGTCAGGACCGGACCCAGTTCTCGGACTATACCCAGGGCTACCCCTCCCGCCACAATGCCCATGGTTTCAACAAGCCTGCCCACATAGCCTCCCTGAAGGGCAGAGACCATACCGATAGAGAGAGCAACCAGACTCACCACGGGAAAGGACTTTATTCCGATCTCTATCATCTGATTGGTAATATTCTTAAGATCCAGGGGTGGTCTCACTATCCAAGATAAGGTTCTGAAGAATAGGATGACCACCTCGCCCACACGTTTCAGGATATAGGTCGTCCATCTACCAATGAACTCGAAAAACTTTTTCATTTTCGCATTCCTATGTGCAGTAATCAGTGATCAGGAGAAAGTGTGAAAATAGAAGAATATTAGATTAACCAATCTACCAAATCCAACTGATTTTACTGCTCACTTTCTCACCTGCTCACCTGCTCGCTGTCCAATGGTTACTGGTTACTACTTTTGAGGTAGACGCGGGGGACCCTCTCGGCAATGCGACAGACTACCTCATGGGGAACGGTATTTACCTTCTTTGCTATCTCCTCAACAGAGATCCTCTTTTTCCCCTGCTCTCCCATTAGAACTACCTCATCACCTACTTCCACATCGGAAACATCACCCACATCTATGATGGTTTGGTCCATGCAGACCCTTCCCGCAATCCTGACCCTCTTCCCCCTTATGATAACCTCTCCTTGATTAGAGAGGAGCCGATTATAGCCATCCTCATAGCCGATGGGAAGGATGGCGATGGTAGTATTTTTATTCGTAATATAGGTCTTGCCATAGCTTATGGTAGCACCTTTCTTAACCCTCCTTAGATATATCACCTTACTCTTGAGGCTCATCACCGGATGGAGGTCCAGGGACCTTGAGACATATTCTGAAGGATAGATGCCATAGATTGCTAAACCAGGTCGCACCATATTGAAGCAGCTCTCTGGAAAGTTCAGGATCCCGGCTGAATTTGCCGCATGCTTGAATGGAATATTTATTCCTTCCCCTTTTAGCTCTTTTAGGACCCCTTTAAACCTTCTAATCTGCTCTTTAGTAAAATCCTTATCCTCTTCATCTGCGGTTGAAAAATGGGTGAAGATCCCCTCTATCTCCAGCTCTGGAATCTTTACCACCTCTTTTATTAACTTCGGGGTTCTCTGATAGGGAACCCCGGTCCTCCCCATACCGGTATCTACCTCAATATGGACCTTGAGCCTCTTCTTCAACCTCTTGCATTCTTCGGCTAAAGTAAGGGCAATCTCTTTGGTACATATCGTCTGGGTAATATTCTCTCTTATAATCCTTTCAGCCTGGCCAAGCATGGTGGGACCCAGGATTAAGATGGGTGACTCTATTCCCTGTTCCCGCAATAAAAAGGCCTCTTGGGGAGAAGTTACACCAAAGTAATTCACCCTTTCTTTCTGAAGAACCTTTGATACCTGGACTATCCCATGGCCATAACCCTGAGCCTTAACAATGGCCATGACCTCAACCTCTGGGCCTACTCTTTTCTTAATCTCTTTAAAGTTATGGACTAAAGCAGCTAAATCAATCTCTGCCCAGGTGGATAAATTACTCATTTTCTCTCTACTTTTATCAATTTGACAGTTTAAGTTCAGTTTGACAGACTGACAGTTCGACAGGTTGACAGTTTAAAATTCAGTTTGCTGTCTAACCGTCTAACTGCCCCACTGTCTACCTGTCTTTTATTCTACTCTTTTGGCTAAGTTCTCAAACTTGGTGTATTCCTTTATGAAGGCCAGTTGCAGAGTTCCAGTCGGACCATTTCTCTGCTTCCCGATATTTATCTCTGCGATTCCTCTTACATCTGGGTTATCCGGCTCATAGTACTCTTCTCTAAAAATGAAGGTTACCAGGTCAGCATCCTGCTCAATGGCTCCTGATTCCCTTAAGTCAGAGAGCTGGGGGCGGTGACTGGGCCTCTGCTCTGCTGCCCGGGATAATTGGGATAGAGCAACTACCGGGACATTCAGTTCCCGGGCCAACGACTTCAAAGATCTTGAGATTTCAGAGATCTCCTGCTGTCTATTCTCTATTCTTCCCGAGCCAGACATGAGCTGAAGATAGTCGATGATGATTAGGCCAATATTATGCTCTGCCTTCAATCTCCTGGCCTTGGCCCTTACTTCCAGAACAGAGATGGCTGGGGTATCATCTATGAATATCGGTGCTTCGGCCAACCTTCCGGCAGCGATAGTTAACTTTGGCCAGTCTGATTCACTTAGATAACCGGTCCTCACCTTTTGGGCATCGACTCTGGCCTCAGAACAGAGCATCCTCTGAACGAGTTGATCCCTTGACATCTCTAAAGAAAAGATAGCAACCGGGATCTTCTCCTCCACCCCGGCCTTATGGGCAATCCCTAAGGCAAAGGAGGTCTTCCCCATACTGGGCCTTCCGGCGATGATGATGAATTCCGAACCGTGCAAACCACTCGTTTTCAGGTCGAATTCCCTATAGCCGGTAGGAATGCCGGTGACATGCTCCTTCTTGGCATATAACTCCTCAATGGCCTGGAAACTATCCTTTATGATATGCTTTATAAGTAGGAAGTCCTGTTTAATCTTCTCCTGGGTAACAGAGAAGATTATCTTCTCGGCGCTATCTACGACCCTATCCACCTCTTCTGGGCTCTCATAACTCAGGTTCTTTATCTCATCACAGGCATTGATTAATCCCCTCAATGTCGCTTTATCCAGTACAATCTTGGCATAGTATTCGACATTGGCTGCGGTAGGAACGGAGTTTATCAGCTCTGTTAAGTAGGCTGTCCCCCCAATGGCCTCCAGGTCTCCCTTCCTCCCCAACTCCTCAGTGATGGTCACCAAGTCCGCTGGCTCATTTTTCATGAAGAGTTCGATGATTGCCGAGTAGATCTTCTTATGGGCTTCCTTATAGAAGGGCTCCTCGTTCCCCAAGACCTCGATGGCCTTTCCAATGGCCTCCTTCTCAACGAGCATAGAGCCGATTACCGATTTCTCGGCCTCAATATTCTGGGGAGGAACCTTTTCCACTATCTCTTCTTTCCTTATTACCTCAGCGCACATAATAGACCTCCTTTCAGGTAGGTATTAGTTATGACTCAACTTTTGCATTTTCCAGTCTTTTGCTAAAGGTATAGAAACTGGTTTAATGTTTTCGAAACTCGTATCGAGGCTTGAATCTGGAAGCTCGAGGCTGGATTGTGCTAAAGCAATGGAAGGGAATCGAGTATCGAGCCTCTATACCGAGCATCGTTACGAGCATCGACAACGACAAACTTTTATTAACGATGGACGGCAAATTTGTAAAAGTCCAGTTATGAGTTATTTCTTTGGAGAGCGAAGTCTTAGGGTTATCTTGATGAATAGATTTAGTGCGCCAATGAGGGTAAATAGGGTTCCTACGGAGCAGAGAAGATACCTTGTCTCCTCCTCTACCTCACTTAAGGCTAAAGAGATGAGACCGGAAATGAGGATGCCTGTCCCCAAGAGGAGGAAGATGGTCATAAGGGAATCGAAGAGTGTCCAATGCTTGAGGAGCTCTATTCCCAGGGAGGTTTTTCCCTTATAAAAGACCTTCAGGATGATTCCTACTATTCCCAAAAGGAGAAGACTAACTCCTCCTACAAAACCCCAGATCTGCGCTCCAGTCATTATTCATTCCTTAACTACCCAGACCTTTGTCTTTGTCTCTACTTCAGGATGAAGCCTGATCAGGGCATGATAGATTCCCAGAGTCTTTATATTCTCTACCAGAGAGATATTTTTCTTATTAATATCTATCCCCTGGCTGTCCAGGGCCTTCTTGATATCCAAGGGAGTGACCGAACCGAATATTCGATCATCCTCTCCGGCCTTTACTTTCACAGTACAGGAGATATTCTTTAACTTCTGGGCTAAGGCAACTGCCGCTTCCTTCTCCTTCTTCTGACGCTTTTCTCTCATCTTCTTCTCATATTCCAGGGCCTTGAGGTTTTTCGGGGTAGTCTCTAAAGCCAAGCCCTGTGGTATGAGAAAATTTCGGGCATAGCCATCCTTTATCTCTATCACATCCCCCATATTTCCTAAATTCTCTATCCTCTTCCTTAAGATTACCTTCATCCCGCACCTTTTTTCCTTCCTAGATATTTCTGTAGATTGTTTATATATCTCATTTCGAAGCATCAGCGAAAGGCTTTCTCATAACCAATTCTAAAGAAAGGTGCGGGATTCATCTCTCGCTCCTTTCAGGTAAGCAATCGTTTA
>DRGV01000108.1 GCA_011049955.1 bacterium | reverse complement strand
CTCATGGGTCCTGCCCTTTAAGATCCCCCTCTCTCCCTCCCGTCTGATGCGCGTGGTGCTTGATCTAGGAAGCATACTATACTCCGCGGTGATCCAGCCTTCCCCCAAGCCCCTTAAGAAGGGAGGAACTTTCTTCTCAACAGAGGCGGTGCAGATGACCTTAGTCTCCCCCACCTCGATGAGACAGGAGCCCTCGGCAGGCTTGATGTAGTTCCTGGTAATTCTTACTCTACGTAATCTATCATACGCTCTATCATCAGCACGCATTTACTTTCTCCACCTTTTCAATCTCTTTCCCCAAAAATATCCGGCCCAGGCGAGCAAACTTCTCTGGAGCATCGCTCACAAAGAAGGAATGTCTGGGAACTCCTTCCCTTGCCAAAAGATCTTTCCCCTCTAATATTCTCTTCATCTGGGCAACGGTTGCCCGGGCAGAATCAACTAAGTAGGTTCCTCCCATAACCCGAGCAATCTCTTCTTTCAAAAGGGGATAGTGGGTGCATCCCAGAATGAGGGTATCTATCCCTTCTTCCTTTAGGGGTTCCAGATACTCCCTTACAACGAGATGGGTCACTTCTCTCTCTATCCAGCCTTCCTCTACCAGGGGAACGAAGAGGGGACAGGGCTTTTCAATCACAGAGGCCTCGGGTTCTAATCTCTTCAACTCCTTGGCATATGCCCCGCTTCTTATGGTCCCATAGGTTCCGATTACTCCAATTCTCCTGTTCTTAGTAACCCTCAAGGCCTCTTCTGCCCCAGGACCGATGACTCCGATGATAGGGATGGGGTTATCTTCCCTTATCTCTTCCAAAGTAAAGGCGGATGCGGTATGACAGGCAAGGATGATGGCCTTTACCTTCTTTTTGAGAAGGAAGCGGACATTATCCCGAACCAGACGCTTGATGGTTTGAGAGGTTTTTGGACCATAGGGAAGATGGGCAGTATCCCCGAAATAAATAATATCCTCCTGGGGAAGTTGTCTTACGACCTCCTTTACTACGCTCAGCCCCCCTACCCCAGAATCGAAGACCCCAATGGGTCGATTATCCATATCCCGTCCTTACTCGGTAAAAAGTTAACAAGGATACAAGTTGACAAGGATACAAATTGACGGGCTGACGGTAGGACCGTTGGATAGTTAGATAGTTTGATGGTTTTATGGTTAAATCATTTAACCCGCAACCCGTAACTCGTGACCCGCAACTCGTATGAACTTATTTCTGAGTGCTAACGAAGAAACAAGGTTCTTGAGCGCTAGCGAAAGGTTCTTATCAACTAAATACGCTAATACTCAACAATTGCACTATTCCGAGGGAAGGGCTTGGTAGTATCGATATGACCTGCTAAGGTTTCGATAATCTTGCCCTCAACTAAAATCTGAACCCTCTCTATTCCCTCAAGATTGTCTATCAGGGTATTGACCAGGGAATAGATGGTGAGAAGCTCCCCGGCGCTTCCTCCGGGATGATTGGCGCGGAAGGCCTTATTAAAGTCCAAATAGGCACATTTCTCCTCGGGAACGATGTATAATTCACGCAACTGGGTCTCTGGTGGGATGGTAGGGTCCAGGTTCCCCCGGGGACCATTGATAAGTTCCTCAACCAGCACCTTTGCCTCATCAGTTATTCCTTCTTCCCTCAATATTCTTCGTGCCTCAACCTTGAGATAGTCGGCATCTGGAGAGGCGAAATAGAGACGGACCAATTTAACATTCTCTTCTGGAGCAAGGAAGGGAATGCGATAGAATACCCTCTCCCTTTGGAAGATCAAAATAATAATAATTAAAAGAATCAAGACTCCCAGAATGATAAAGATTTTCTTCCTCTTCAAGGTTCTACTCCTCCATTTTAACTGCCTTTATCTTGAAGTTTCACTTTACTTCTTACTTCTTATTTCTTACTTTTTACTTGTTACTTGTTACTTGTTACTTGTTACTTGTTCACTGTTCACTGTTCACTGTTCACTGATTGCTAAGCCCATACTTTTCTCATAGCTTCGTTTATAGAGGACGATAGCATTGTAAAGACCCTCCGCTATCCTCTTCTGGAAATCGGGGCGCCTCAGCATACTCTCCTCTCTGGGGTTGGAGATGAAGGCCACCTCTGTTAAGATAGAAGGCATATTTGCTCCAGATAGGACATAGAAGGAGGCCTGGTCCACCTTCCTATTCCTAATTCTCAGCTTCTTATCCAGCTCCTCCTGAACCAGGATGGCCAGCTCACTGCTTTCATTCAAATAAGTATTATGAGCCATATCCCATAAGATGAACTCCGCCTGGCTCATGGACTTCCCTCTTCCTCCCTTTTCTAACTTAATGACCGCATTCTCAAACCTGGCTACGGCCTTGGCATTCTCAGTCAGGGCCAGAGAATGGAAGTAGGTCTCAAAGCCTCCCCCACGCGCTCTTCCCAGGGCGGCATTGGTATGGATGGAGATGAATAGGTCGGCCCCTTCATTATTTGCTATAGCAGTGCGCTCCTTCAGGGGAATGAAGTAATCCCCGGTTCGGGTTAAGACCACCCTTATTCCCAATCTCTCGCTAATCAACCTCTTCAATTCCTTGGCAATGGCCAGGACGACATCCTTCTCTCTTGTCTCCCCTTTTCCTATGGCTCCCGGATCCTTCCCTCCATGTCCCGGATCGATGACGATGGTGGTGATCTTATAACCCAACCTCTTCTGAGGAGGGTTGATGTCTAAAACGATGCGATGGGGATTCTTCAGGATGAAAGTCTTATAGGGAAGGTCCTGGATAAGTCTTACCACTACCTGGGTAGCATTGGGAAGTTGGAAGGCCTGGATATTCTTTACCCGGCCATCGTTTATCTCCAGGGATAACTGACCCGGGTTACCTTCCCCACCATAGATATCTATCGTGATCTGGGCAGGAATATCTTTTCTCACCCTATAACTTAAAGGCCTTAAGAGATCAATGACGATCCTTGTGGAATCGAGATAGGAGGAATGTCTCAGTTCTCGGATATTGAGCCTTCCACCATTGACCTTCAAGATCCTTGTCTTGGGATCCCAATCAATCTTGGCTCTTAAGACCCCGTCCAGTATCTCGCTTAAGAACTCTATGGGTAGAAGGATGGCTCCATTACTAAAGCGGGGAGGCTGAATGAGCCTTTTGATTTTATCATTGACCATAATCTGGGGACTGCCCACGAAGAAGATGACCTGGTCTGGTCCAGAGGTTAGAGTGACCTTCTTGGTAATGGCATCCCATTTTAGATCAAGACGGAAGAGATTGACCATCTCTTTTAAATAAATGAAATTCGTTCCCTGAAAGGTGAGGGACTTTATGGTTGCCTGCGCCTGACCCTCATCGTAGATGACCCTGATTTCTTCTTGCTGAGCCAGGAGAGGCAAGGCAACTAATGTTATGAGGGCTGTGACCACCAGCCCAATCAAAATTTTCTTCACCATTTCTTCCTCATAAAAAAGCCTTACTTCGTTCGGCAAAAAGCGGATGCAGACAGATTATTGCGGATGGAGACAGATTCTCTTCACAACGATTTATCCGTTTGCATCTGCTTTAATCCGTTTGAATCTGTGATTATTCAAGAAATATATTATAGCGTGGAGGCGACGGGAATCGAACCCGTGTCCAGGAATATTTCTCTAAAGGCGCTACATGCTTAACCAACATTTTTCTCTCATCCCGATCACTCCTATTGGCGGGATTGATCGGGACCAGTTTGATTAAAGATTCATCCCCTCTTCCTCAAACGAGAAGAGGAGACTATCCTGTGTTTCTGACACCCACCACGTAAAATCCCGATAAATCGGGACCACGTGGTAGTCCCGTGATCGCAAAGCGATTTTACGGGACACATCCCATTCCACAGGCGAGATGGGAGGAGCGCGCCCCGCTTTAAGCGGGAGCGAAAGCTAATTGCTCGTTGGCAATTAAGTTTGTGCCAAATGTTTTACGAGTCTTTTGGCGACCTCGGCATGCTCCTTTTAGATCAAATATCCCTGTCGAAACCTTTTCGCCCCCTCCTTTCACTTCGTTCAGAAACTCCAAATCCCAAATACCAAACTCCAAACAAATTCCAAATTCCAATGACCAAAATGTTCAGTTAAAAAAATAATTTTCTTTCTTTATTTTTCTTCTTTTTTGGTTTTTCCTGGACCAATGAGAATTAAGTCCAGTTTGCGGTTGTTTACCAGCAAATAGAAGATAGTTACAAAGATCAACGGCCTCAGGGGGTCGGTCTCTAGCCATTTACTGAGTAAAAGAACCCCAGTAAATATGACAACAACTGTCACTAAAGATCTAATCTCAATTGCCTCTGCAATTTTCTTAAAGCTTAATTTCATTATTTTCACCTCCTTTTCCAATTTTAATATTTTTTAATTGCTTTTGATATTGTAATTTCGGTCATTCGGTCATTGTATATTGTTTGTGATTTGTAATTTGTTTGTATCTTGTTTCTTGATTATTGGGTATTGTTTGATGTTTGTCTCTTGTATCTTGGTTATTATTTGTTTTTCACCGATCACTGGTCACTGATCACCGATTACTAATTTATCTGCGGCTTTTGAGGGCTCGTTCCATTTCTCTCTGAACGGCCTTTTTCTTTAACTTCTCCCTCTTGTCGTACTTTTTCTTACCCTTTACTAAGGCGATCTCAACCTTTGCCTTCCCCTCCTTAAAGTAGATCTTCAAGGGAACCAAGGTCAGTCCCTTCTGCGAGGTTAGACCAACTAATTTCTTTATCTCCCTTTTATGGAGGAGAAGCTTTCTGGGCCTGGTGGGCTCTGGTCCCGAAAGGCGCTGATGGCTATAGGGAGCAATATGTAAGTTATGTATAAAGACCTCATTCCCCTCGGTTTTCGCAAAACTCTCTCTCAGGCTCACCCTCCCCAAGCGCAGGGACTTCACCTCGCTGCCCTTTAATACCATCCCGGCTTCGAAACTATCCAGGATATGGTAATTATAGAACGCCTTTCGATTGGTAGCAACAATCTTCATAACTATTTAATATGAAGGCGCACTTCATTTACCCCGTCTATTAATTTTAATTAATATGAAGGCACACTTCATTTACCCCGTCTATTAATTTTAATTAATATGAAGGCACACTTCACTTGCCCCTTCTATTAATTTTATTAATATAACATATTTCTGGTGATATTGCAAGGAAAACAGGAATGGTGCCGCGGGAGAGATTCGAACTCTCACAACCTCACGGCCACTACGCCCTGAACGTAGCGTGTCTACCGATTCCACCACCGCGGCAATCTTTGAAAGTGAACCCCGCCCTCGTAGAGGAGCGGGGTGAAGAGGGGCAGGGCTTTATCCTGCTCCCCTGCATTTTTAAATTCGCGTTAATTCGCGTTTTATTTTATTCGCGTTAATTCGCGTCCTCAGGTTTTGCGCTCTTCTAACTTCTTAATTTCTAAAACCTTCTCCACGGTCTTCATAATCTCTACAATGTCAAATGGCTTACGGAGACAGTCCTGAACCCCTTCAAGCATGGCCTGTTCAATGAGTTCCTCTACAGAGTAACCGGTCATCATAATGGTATGGGCATTGGGATCAACCTCTTTAATCTTCTTATAGGTCTCTAAGCCATTCATTCCAGGCATAATGATATCTAAAAAGATAATATCAAACTTACCTTTCTTTACTTCCTCTATTGCCTGATAGCCATCTTTTGCTGTGGTGATCTTATGTCCCTTGGTACCCAGAACCCTTGAGAAAAGATCTAAGATGACCTGCTCATCATCAACAACTAGAATGTTTGCTCCCTGTGCCATATCTATTCTCCTATTTTATGAGCGAAGCGAATAAAAGAGACAACTCGTTTGGCTCATTTTGAGGTATCGGAACTTCAATAAACAAAAGACGGGGCAAGCTTTAGTGCGCCGTTATCTGTCGCTAGACAGAAACGGGGCAAGCTTTAGTGCGCCGTTATCTGTCGCTAGACAGAAACGGGGCAAGCTTTAGCGCGCCGTTATTCGGCGGGCAGGCAGGATAATTCTAAACTCTACTCCCGCCCCCTTTCTATTTTTCACCTCGATCTCTCCTCCGTGATCCTTAATAATCCCATAACTTACTGAGAGTCCCAGGCCCACTCCCTTACCCGGGTCCTTGGTAGTGAAGAAGGGTTCAAAGAGTTTATCCATATGCTCCTCCGGAATGCCCGAACCAGTATCTAAGAAGGTGGCCTCCACCTTCTTACCCCGGGCAATGTTCCTGGTAGTAATGAATAGCTTCCCCCCCTCGGGCATAGCATCCCGAGCATTGGTCACCATATTCAAGAATACCTGCTGCAACTGATTGAAATTCCCGGTAACTTTTGAGAGCCTGGAACTTAGATCTTTCACAATCTCTATATTCTGTAGTTTAGTCTGGTGGTTGACTAAGGCCAGGGTGGCCTCGATGGCCTTATTGACATCCACCTCTTTGAACTCCCCCTTTGTCTGGCGGGAGAAATTTAATAGCCCGGAGACAATCTCCTTACAGTGAAGGGCAGCCTCCTCAATGGCCTTTAAATCCTTATATATTTGGTCATCCTCCTTGGTATCTAACAGTGCCGCCTGGGTGAAGCCCAGGATCCCCCCTAAGGGGTTATTCAGTTCATGAGCTACCCCTCCTGCCAATCTGCCTGCGGTTGCCATCTTCCCCGATTGGACGAGCTGCTCCTGAGTAGCCCGCAGTTCACGATAGGCCCTCCTCAGACCCTCTTCCAACTTGGCTTTCTTTGTTACATACTCCACCAAGCTCACCGTTCCAATAATGTTATTCTCCCTATTCTTCAGGGGATGGGAGCGAATGTTGATGATCACCTCCTCTTTAACCAGAGGAGGTCGATATCTTATGTTGCCATTATGGGTGGGTGATCCGGTCTCTATGAGATGGGAGAGGTTCGCTCGCCAATCGAAATCCTCTGTGGGGGGAAAGATCTCCCAGAAGTATTTCTTCAGAAT
>DRGV01000107.1 GCA_011049955.1 bacterium | reverse complement strand
TATTAGTTGGTTAGCACACTCACTCCATTCGCTTTAGTAGTTAGTTAATAAGTTGATAAGACAATAAATCTAATAATCTAACAAACCAGCCAACTATCAAACCAACAAACTAACAACTAAAGGCAACGATGTTGCCGTGCTAACTACTAACCAACTAACACCATTCACCGATCACCATTATCTTAAACTAACACAAAAGAATAGACCTGTCAACCCTTCCGCACGGATTTTTTTGTTTAGCAGACTACGTAGGCTTATTCATCATAGATTTCCACGGATAATTAAGAACCTCGCTATTGGCGAGAACCTTGATTCCTTCGGAATTAAGAACTTGCTTCGCAGAACCTTGTTTACTTCTTTTTAGACGAAGCAAGAGGAGCGCGTCGTCCTAAATCCGTGACCATCCGTGTCTTAAGACTTGACATTCTGAAGAAAGTAGTTTAAACTAATTACTGTGATTACATCGATTAAAAGGCAGATTACACAGATTAAAATCGCTTGCGAATATCTGTGTAATCGTTATTAAAAATCTGTGTAATCAGATTCCGAGCGTAGCGAGGATATTTTGAAGAAGTTTCTAACCATTATGTTCATTCCCCATGGCCAGAGGAAGACCAAGAGTCTGCGCATCTCTTATCCCCTCCTCTCCTGCCTGATTGGTCTCTTCTGCCTTCTTCTTTTTATTTCCACCCTCTCCCTCATAAGGTATCACGAGTACAGAAGGACACTTAGAATAAATAGAGAGTTAGCAAAAGAGGTAACCGAATTTGAGAGAGCCATGAGAGTGGTGGGAGAGTTAGAGGCCAAGCTCAGAATAATGACCGATACAGAAAAAGAGGGAATCGCCACTGGAGGACCAACAGAAGAGAGACTATCCAATCTTTTAAGATATATTGAAGAGAAGCCCACCCTGGCCTTAGAAGATGTACGAGCTCTGCAAAGACAAGCGGTCTTACAGGCCAAGAGCCTGGAAGAGCTCACTCAGATATTGGAAGGGCAGACCATAAGATTAGCCCATACCCCTTCTATTAGCCCAGTAAAGGGAAGAGCCTGGGTCACCTCCCTCTTCGGCATGCGTCGGGATCCCTTCACTAAGCGCCGGAGGATGCACGAAGGGTTGGATCTTGCTGCCCGGCCCAGGACGCCCATTATAGCCACGGCAGACGGCAGGGTAAGATTCTCAGGGAGGAAAGGAACCTGGGGGAGGGTGGTGATCATTGATCACGGGTATGGTTTTGAAACCTGGTATGCTCATAATAGAAGAAATCTCGTTCGGACAGGACAGGAAGTTAAAAGATATGATCAGATTGCAGAGTTGGGATCGAGCGGTCGCTCCACTGGGCCCCATGTCGATTATCAAATAAGGAAGCTGGGCAAACCAATCAACCCCATGCTCCATATTGTCAACTTAGAAAACCTTGGAAGAGAAAGTTATTAGAAAGTAAGAACCTCGCCATTGGCGAGAACCTTGATTCCTTCGGAATTAAGAACCTGATTTCGTTAGAACCTTGTTACTTTCGTAATAGGCATTCGCCTTTTCTCAAGGACTGCTCAAAAGAGGTAGTCCTTTTTTATTGACAATTATGGCTTAAAATGGTAAACTACGCTTGCTTTTGGAGACTGGCAAATGATGAGAAAAAGATTTAAACGAATACTATTATTTCTACTCGTTCTTTCTCTTGCCTTGAGTCTGGGTTGTGCTCAGGGAAAGGAAGGCAGGCTTGAGGTTACCTTCCTGGATGTTGGCCAGGGGGACTCCATATTCATCTCCACCCCCAGTGGAAAGAATATCCTCATCGACGGGGGGAAGAGGGCCATTCCTCCCTACTCTAAATTCGATGCCGGAAAAGAGGTCATCCTTCCCTTCTTAAAGAAGAAAGGGATAAAGAGAATCGATACCCTGATAGCCACCCATCCAGATGGAGACCATATCGGAGGGTTATTGGCAGTATTGGATAGCGATATCCAGATAGATAAGGTCTTAGACTCTGGCTACCGACATACCTCCTATACTTACCGTGATTTTTTGAAAAAGATCGAACGAAGCAGAGGAACCAAGTATTATCAGCCACGTGCCGGTCAGGTTCTGGACTGGGGAGATGGGGTAAAGGCCCAGGTTCTCTCCCCCGCTCATCTCTTTCGTGATTCAAATAATTCCTCCATCGTCATTAAACTCGAGTTTGGAGATATCTCATTTCTCTTCACGGGAGATGTAGAGAAGGAGGCCGAGGGAAAGATGGTCTCAAGATATGGTAATAAGTTGAAGAGCACTGTCTTAAAAGTCAGCCACCATGGCTCAAGGACTGGCAGTTCCCTCAATTTTCTTAAAATGGTAAACCCCCAGGCGGCAGTCATCAGCTGTGGAAGAAGAAATAAGTTTGGCTTACCCCATAAAGAAGTAATGGATAAGTTAGCCCGATTTAAGGTAAAGGTTTATCGCACAGATCGTCAGGGAAATATCACCTTCGCTACGAATGGGAAGAAATTATGGATAGGGACAGAAATCGGTGATCGGTAATCAGTGATCGGTGATCGGTGAAGAAAAAAGGTGACTGGTAAAATGAAGTATATCTTTGGGCCGGTACCGTCAAGAAGATTGGGAATCTCTTTAGGGGTAGATCTCGTCCCTTTTAAGACCTGCACCTTTAACTGCATCTACTGTCAATTAGGAAGAACCACCAACCCGACTCTGAAAAGAAAAGAGTACATCGAAGCAAAAGACATCCTGGAAGAATTAAAGGAAGAACTGGCAAACTGGCAAACTGGCAAACTGGCAAAACAGAAAATTAATTACATTACCCTCTCTGGCTCAGGAGAGCCGAGCCTCAACTCAAAGATCGGTGAAATAATTTCCGGGATAAAAAAGATGACCTCCATTCCGGTTGCTGTTCTAACCAATGGCTCCCTTTTATATAAAAGAGAGGTAAGAAATGGATTAAAAGAAGCAGACTTAGTCATCCCCTCTCTCGATGCTGCAACTGCCCAGGCCTTCAAGAAGATAAATCGACCTGTCGAGACCTTGAAGGTTGAGAAGATTATCAGGGGGCTAGTAGATTTCAGAAGGGAATATAAGGGAAAGATCTGGCTGGAGGTTATGCTCGCTAAAGGAATAAATGACGGTAGAGAAGAGATTAAAGAATTGAAGAAGACAATTGCCAAGATCAAGCCGGATAGGGTGCAACTCAATACCGTTGCCCGTCCACCCTGCGAAAAGTTTGCTCGGGCTTTAAGTAATAAAGAACTTGAAAGGATAAAAAATCTCCTTGGTCCTTTAACAGAGGTAATCGTTCCCGCCTGCCTCTGCGAGGCACGAGCGGGCAGGGATTTTGAGAGAAGGATCCTACCAAGTGAAATAAAGACGCCTCCGCCAAAGGCGGAGAACTTTGTTGTGCCAGTGTCTTTATTGACAGGGCAAGTGAAGCGCGCTGTCACAATAAAAGATTTAAAGAAAGGGATAATGACCATGCTTAAGAGGAGGCCGGCGGTATTAAAGGACTTAGCAGATGGTCTGGGGGTTCATAGAAATGAAGTTCTTAAATATCTTGCTCTTTTAGAGAAAGAGAGAAAAATAAGATCGCTTAAGTTCAGAGGTAAGAGGTATTACCAAGCAGAATGAAATCATTCTTAAATTTCTTCCAGAGGATAAGAAGATATTTTAGAGGAATATCAATAGCCAGCGGCCTATTCCTCATTATTGTGGGTATTTTAATCATATTTAGGGGAGGGATCGTATGGAAATAACTCTAACTGAAAAAAACTTCCAGAAAGAGGTTTTAGAATCTGATATCCCGGTTCTGGTCGATTTCTGGGCCGAGTGGTGCGCTCCTTGCCGCATGATTGCTCCAGTAATAGAGGAGATTGCTCAGGAATATTCCGGGAGGTTGAAGGTAGGCAAGTTAAACGTGGATGAGAATCAGAACTTGGCAGCAAAATACAGTATTCGGAGTATCCCCACTCTTCTCATCTTTAAAGAGGGTAAAGTCATAGAACAGATCATAGGTGCTTTACCAAAAAAGGCCCTGAAATCCAAGATAGCTACAGCCTTAGCAAGGGAGGAAGGAGAAAAATGAAAGATTATGATATCATTATTATCGGTGGAGGACCGGCGGGTTTAACGGCTGGGATCTATGCTTCTCGGGCTCGGATGAAGACTTTCTTGATTGAGAAACTATCCCTGGGGGGACAGGCCGCCCTTACCGAGATAATTGAGAACTATCCCGGCTTTCCTCAAGGGATTCCTGGTCCGGAATTAATGAGAAAGATGAAAGAACAGGCTATTAAAATTGGCCTGGAGATTATTTCTGAAGAGGTGATAGAAATTGAAGTAAAAAAGAGGGTAGTAAAAACTAAAGATAGAGAATATAAAGCGTCAGCCATAATTGTAGCCAGTGGCACAGTAGGAGACTCCCTTGCCCAGTAACCGGTCTTCTCCTAAAATTCCTAGTTTCCGAGGCTGAGTGCCACTGGCTACAATTATGGCTGACGCTTTATATTCTCTATCTTTAGTTTTTACTACCCTCTTTTTTACTTCAATTTCTATCACCTCTTCAGAAATAATCTCCAGGCCAATTTTAATAGCCTGTTCTTTCATC
>DRGV01000106.1 GCA_011049955.1 bacterium | reverse complement strand
TTACCCGGTTCATGGCGCAGGTAATCTTTGGTACTCATGAGATTCGCCTTAACTATCTTTAATTTCAGTTCTTTTATTTTCTTTTCATCTACCTCTACCTGGAAGGCCTTCTCTTCTTCATACTTCTTGGCAAGTTCTAAAGGAGCTTTACTTGTGTTCACCAGGACATAATCCAGAAACTTGCGTCCCGTATGTTTATAAATGGCTCTTATGTGATCGGAAGCAGAATAATCGTCTGTTTCTTCTGCCTGGGTCATGATGTTACAGACATAGATCTTGATGGCTTTTGAGTTCTCTATAGTCTCTACCATTCCCCTGATTAATAGGTTAGGCATCACGCTAGTATAAAGAGAGCCGGGACCAATAATAATTATCTCTGCCTCCTTTATGGCCTTTAGAGCCTCGGGATTGGAATCGACACCAGAGGGAAGTAAGGAGATCTCTTCTATCTTACCTCCTTCCTCTGTAATCTTCGCCCCTCCTTTCACTACCCTCCCATCCTTCATCTTCGCCTGGAGAGAGACGTCGCTCAGGGTAGAGGGAATGACCCGGCCACGGATGGCCAATATCTTACTGGAGGCCCTTACCGCACTGGCAAAATTCTTGGTCACTTCACTCATAGCGGCAATAAAGAGGTTTCCAAAGGAGTGGCCCTTCAGTTCACTGGGTCCTTTGAATCTATACTGGAAGAGATCCTCCATCAGGGGCTCGGTATCGGCTAGGGCTACCAGACAGTTTCTGATATCCCCGGGAGGGGGCATGCCTAAGTCTCTGCGCAGTCGTCCTGAGCTTCCTCCGGAATCGGCCATAGTAACAATGGCCGTTAGGTTAGAGGTGTACTCCTTAATCCCCTTTAAGAGGCTGGAGAGGCCATGCCCCCCTCCGATGCCTACTATTCTTGGACCACGACGGAGTTGCCTCTTCTCATAAACTACGTCAACCAAATCCCTCTTTTCCCGCGGAGCGAAGAGGGAATAGATGGATTTTAGCAATCGTTGCAGGCCCAGAGCAATACAGATTACACCTGTGAAGAGAATGAGCATAACCACCGGCCTGGTTACCAGGGCCTCAGAGAGAAAGATTCTTTCAAAACCCTTTACAAACTGGGGAGGCCTGGGAAGACGCAATAGGCCACCCAATCCTGCCCCAAGAAAGATAATCCCGACAAGTAAAAGGATTATCCATCTCTTAACGAGCATCCCGGGATAGAACCACTTCAATATTTTCTTCAGCTTCACATCTTCTCCCTCAACCGCTAAGTAGTTTGGTTAGGGCTATGTTGTTAGTTTAGTTGTTGGGTTAGGTAGTTAGTGTTTTTTTACCTTACTCTTACCTAACTACCATACCCACTACTTGACCTTGACCTAACTACCTTGCCCCCTTCCTCTTAATCAGGTTAAGCATCTCTTTGACCGCTTGATTTATTCCCACCATTACTGCCCGGGCGATGATGTTATGTCCGATGTTCAACTCTTCTATCTCAGGAATTTTTACTATTTGAGAGACATTCTGGTAGGTGAGGCCATGACCAGCACTAACTTCAAGGCCTAACTCTTGCGCTTCTCTGGCTGCCCTTACAATGCGTTTAAGCTCTTTATCTTTATTCTTTCTGCTTTTCGCTTCTGCATAGCAACCGGTATGGAGCTCTACCATCTGGGCGCCGGACTTAGCAGAAGCTATAACCTGCCTTAGGTCAGGGTCTATAAATAGACTCACGAGAATTCCTTTTTTTTTCAATCTCTTAACCGCTTTCGAAATCTTCTTTGGATTCCCGGCTACATCTAGTCCCCCTTCAGTGGTTAGCTCTCGCCTTTTCTCTGGCACCAAGGTGGCTTGGTCTGGTCTCACTTCGCAAGCGATCTTCAGGATCTCTTTTGCTACTGCCATCTCTAAGTTGAGCCTCTTGACCTTTTTCCTTAAAATTTCTACATCTCGATCCTGGATGTGGCGCCTATCCTCTCTTAAATGAATGATGATGGAGTCTGCTCCTGCTCTTTGAGCCAAAAGGGCGGCGGCCAGGGGATCTGGTTCTGGGGCCTTTCTGGCCTGCCTTACCGTAGCTACATGATCGACATTTACTCCTAATCTAACCATCTCTTACCTCGCTTATCGCTCGTCACCCATTTCGCTTGTTGCTTGTCGCTCGCTTCGCTTTGTCGCTCGTCGTTTTTAAGCGATTTGCGACCCGCGACTTGCAACCTGCGACTTGCAACCTGCGACCAGCGACCCGCGATATGCTACTTAACCTAATTTCTTTTTAATGACTTTGCTAATATCGCGGGCAATGGCCTCAATCTCTTTTCTCTCTCTGCCTTCAACCATTACTCTGATAAGAGGTTCAGTGCCCGAAGAACGAACAAGAACCCTTCCTTGACCTTTAAGTCCCTCTTTTGCTTTGTTGATTTTTTTCTTAATCTCTGAAATTTTTAACGGATCTTTCTTCTTCTTGATCCGGACATTGATTAGCATCTGAGGGAATTTCTCCATAACCCTGGCAAGTTCAGAAAGAGGCTTACTCCTCTTCTTCATGATGGAGAGTATCTGGAGGGCGGTAATTATTCCATCCCCTGTAGTATTATGTTCCAAGAAGATGATGTGGCCTGACTGTTCTCCTCCTAAAGTTAGATTCTCTTTTAGCATTTCATCCAGAACGTATCTGTCGCCAACCGGAGTCCTGAGAACTTCTCCCCCCATCTTCTCCAATGCTAAATCCAGTCCCAAGTTACTCATCACGGTGGCCACCAGGGTTTTCTTGGGAAGTTTCTTCTTTCTTATTAGTTCCTGAGCACAGAGA
>DRGV01000105.1 GCA_011049955.1 bacterium | reverse complement strand
GTGCAAAATTATCAATTATCTGTAATCTGTGCTAATCTGTCCCGAAGGGATTCCTTTGGGATAAAAAATCTGTGATAATCTGTGTATAAAGGAGGTGAAGGGAATGGGAAAGAGAATTGGTAAGGAGAAGATCACGAGGCAGAAGGGCTATCTTTACTACATCGGGAAGGACTGCTGTGTCTGGCAGGCGCCCATGAAGCGCACCAAAGGTGGAAGGAAGAAGAGAGTGGGCACTGAGAAGATCACCAGAAAAAAAGGCTGTATGTACTACCTGGACAAGGCCGGTTACATTGCCGAAGCCAAGATGGCCCGCCGCTAAGGAAGGAATATTTTAGAAAAGCCCCCCACCACTTTCTAGACCTCATATTTGGAGCTCGGAAAGTGGTGGGGGGTTGCATTTTAGAGCTTAGTATGCTAAACTAATTTAATTGTAGTAGGGAAGAAAAGATGAACCCCGCCCCTTCTTTATATCCCCAAAATATCTTTTGTCTACTTAAACTAATCTTGAGTTTAATAGGCCTAGTAGAATTATTGAATACAAAAAGGTACGAGATTGAGCAAGGAGAAGGTGCGGGGTGAAGAAGGATACTAATAGAACTCTAATTATCTTTGGGCTGGGCCTCTTGATCGCTGCTTCAGGATTTCTCTATCTCTGGAGAGGCTCTATCACCGCCTCCCCCATCCTGATCATTGGCGGCTATTTAATCATGATCATTTCTCTTATTCCCTTTAAGGGAAGCGAGGAGTAGAGGAGTAATGGCTATAAAATTACTTAAGGCCAAGTGTGGAAAGGAAAACTACGAGAAGCTCGGGGCATTAAATAATCCCGAACTCCTTGATTTTGTAGCAAAGTATGTTGAGCATTGCAATCCGGCCTCTCTCTTCGTGCGCACCGATTCCTTAGAGGATGCTCAATATATCAGGAATAGGGCTAAAGAATTAAAAGAAGAAAAGTCACTGGCCATAGAGGGCCACACCATCCATTTCGATGGCTACTTTGATCAGGCAAGGGATAAAGAGAATACTAAGTACCTTCTTTCCCCCGGGGTAAGTTTGGGTTCCGATGTCAATGCTATAGATAAAGAGAAGGGTCTCGAAGAGGTGCATGAATATCTGAGAAACATTATGGAGAAAAAGGAGATGTTCGTCTGTTTCTTCTCTCTGGGGCCGACGAACTCTGAATTCTCCATCCCCGCTGTTCAATTGACCGATTCGGCCTATGTTGCCCACTCAGAAGGCATTCTTTATCGGAGTGGGTATGAGGAGTTTAAAAAAATGGGAAAAGCGCAGGAATTCTTCAAGGTGGTTCATAGCGCCGGTCTTCTGGAGAATGGGGCAAGTAAGGAGACTGACAAGCGCAGGGTATACGTAGACTTAGAGGATCAGATTGTTTACAGTACAAATACCCAGTATGCCGGCAATACAGTGGGTTTCAAAAAACTTTCCCTGCGCCTGGCCATCCATAAGGCCTCCCGGGAGGGCTGGCTGGCGGAGCATATGCTCATCATGGGAGTCCATGGGAAAGGGAGGGTGACCTATTTTACCGGAGCCTTCCCCAGCGCCTGTGGTAAGACATCAACCTCTATGATAGAAAGGGAAAGTATCATTGGCGATGACATTGCCTATCTGAAAAAGAAGGATGGAAGAGTCTGTGCGGTAAATGTGGAATGTGGAATATTTGGGATTATCCGGGATGTCAATCCCAAGGATGACCCTCTCATCTGGGAGGCTCTCAATTCTCCAGGAGAGGTAATCTTCTCTAATGTCCTGGTAACTAAAGAGGGGACTCCTTACTGGCTTGGGGATGGGAGAGAGATACCTGAGAGAGGGATTAATTATTCAGGAGAGTGGTTTAAAGGAAAGAAGGATGCCAAAGGGGATGAAATAACCCATGCCCATAAGAACGCCAGATATACCATCAGCCTCTATGCCCTTAAGAACTGTGACCCTGAATTAGATAATCCCCAAGGCGTAGAGATAAAGGGAATAATCTATGGGGGAAGAGACTCAGATACCTGGGTTCCGGTACAAGAGGCTTCTGACTGGAATCATGGGGTAATAACCATGGGAGCATCTTTAGAGTCAGAGACTACTGCGGCCACCTTAGGAAAGGAGGGAGTAAGGAAGTTCAACCTCATGTCCAACCTCGATTTCGTCTCCATTCCTCTCGGTAGATACATCAATAATCATCTTAAATTTACCAAAGATTTAGATAATCCCCCAGTTATTTTTTTGGTTAATTACTTCCTTAAAGATAAGGATGGCAGATACTTGAATGCTATGGAAGATAAAGGCATCTGGCTCAAGTGGATGGAACTTCGTGTCCATGGCGAGGTAGACGCCATTAAGACTCCCACCGGCTATATCCCCCAGTATAAAGACCTTAAGCGATTGTTTAAAGAGGTTCTCAGTAAAGATTACACGGAAGAAGATTATGTAAAGCAGTTCACCCTAAGGATCCCGGAGAATCTGGCAAAGATCGAAAGGATCATTGAAATCTATAGAACAAAGGCAAGTGATACTCCGGATATTCTCTTTGAGACTCTCCAGGAACAGAGGCAAAGATTGGAAAAGGCAAAAGCAAAATATGGAGACTATATAGCTCCAGCCGTGTTTGAAAGAGAAAATTAAAGATGAATCCCGTTAGACTCTGCCCTATTAGTAAAGTAAAGATAAATAATATATTTAGAATCGATATTAAGACCATTAGGAAAAACTGTATAACGATATTTGAGAGTCTAACGGGATGAAGAAACCGATATTAGTCATTGTTTGTATCTTGTATCTTGTTTCTTGGTTATTTTATTTTCCGGTAGCTAGTTTTTCCTTTGAGATTAAAGAGAAACCATTTATGCCCCCCAAGGAAGAGAAAAGAATTATCCATCCTTTAAGCTATGCCCATTATAGCCTGGGGGTCATCTATGATGAGGAGGGTGATTATAAGCGAGCCATCAAACAGTATGAGAGGGCTTTAAGGTATGAACCGGATTCCAGTACCATCCTCACTGCTTTAGGGAAGGATTACCTCAGATTAGGAAAGTTCAAAGAAGCTAAAGAGCTCTTTCGTCAATCCTTATGGACTGATCCCCTTCCCTTCCAGACCCACTTCTTGTTAGGAACCCTATATGTCGAGAAAGGAGAGATAGAGAAAGCAAGGGAATGTTATGAGAGGGCGATAGATCTGGAGCCAGATTATACCGAGGCCCACTTCATCTTAGGAAACCTCTATGCCCGAAAAGGAGACTTTGAGAGAGCCATAGACTCCTATGAGGAGGTTAAGAGGCTGGAACCGGATTATACAAGTGCCTACTTAAACCTGGCCCTTCTCTATAGTGGAAAGGGAGAATTCGATAAAGCCATTTATTCTTATAAGAAGGTCTTAAAGCTCAATCCAGAATATCTTCCGGCCAACTTGAGCCTGGGCTTCTTGTATGAACTGAAGGATGAGACGGAGAAAGCAAAGGAGGAATATGCCCAGGTATTGACGAAGGACCCCAAGAATATTAGTGCCCGAAACCGCTTGGCCCAGATCTACAGCAACCAGAATAAACTAAAAGAGGCCATTTCCCAGTATGAGAAGATCTTAGAGATAAATCCCAGAGAGATAAGCGTGGCTAAGAGACTGGCCCTAATCTACTACTATCAGGGAGAAGTAGATAAGGCCATAGAAGGTTTCCAGAAGGTCCTGGAATGGAAGCCAGAGGACGTCCGGGCTCACTACTATCTGGGAGTCCTATTTGAGCAGAAGAAGGATTACCAGAGAGCAAGGGACCAGTTCAAGAAAGTCATCAATTTAAAGAAAGACTTCTTAGAGGCCCATCTTCACTTAGGCTATATCTATGGTGAGACGGGAAAGGAGAGAAAGGCGGTCAGAATCTTCAAGAAGACCACCAAAATGAGACCAGAGAATGCCCAGCTCTGGTTCTTCCTCGGCCTGGCCTATCAGGGAATAGAAAATTACGAAAAAGCAATTATCTCTTTCCAGAAGTCCCTCTCCTTGAATCCAGAGGATGGAGCAGTCCACTTCAACCTGGGAGTATCCTATGATAAAAGGGGGGAGTTTGAGAGGGCAGTGGATGGTTTCCGAAAGGCAATAGAATTAGATCCCAAATTAGTCAATTCCTATAACTACTTAGGTTATCTCTACATTGAGAGGGGAATAAACCTTGAGGAATCCATGGAGTTGGTAGAAAAGGCCCTGGAGATTGAGCCGGAAAATGGGTATTTCCTGGATAGCCTGGCCTGGGGTTACTATCAGAAAGGGGATTATGAGAAGGCCTTAGAGCTTCTGGAGAAGGCCTTGGGGTTCGTCTCTGACGATCCCATCATCTTCGACCATCTTGGTGATGCCTACCAGAAGAAGGATCTATTGGAGAAAGCCCTTCATTCCTGGGAGAAATCTTATAGACTCAATAAGGACAAGAAGGTTAAGAAGAAGATAAAGAGAGCAAGAAAAGAACTTGAAAGAGATTAGGATTGAATCGCCAGCCAAGGTAAATCTTTTCTTGGAAGTCCTGGGAAAGAGAGAAGACGGCTACCATAATGTAGAGACCATCCTGGAGACGGTGGACCTCTGTGATGATATTATACTGAAACAGACAAAGGAAGGAATAGAGATTGCCTGCCCGCCATCGCTACGCTCAGGCGTTAGCAGGCGGGAGAGTGACTTTCCCAGTCTACCTTTGGGAAGAGAGAACCTGGCCTACCAGGCAGCTTCTCTCTTAAAAGAGAGGTTTAAGATTAAAAAGGGGGTCCAGATCACCATCGATAAGAGAATCCCCCTGGCCAGTGGCCTGGGAGGGGGCTCTAGTAATGGGGCGAGCGTTCTTCTGGGATTGAATAGATTATGGGATCTAGACCTAAGTTATGAAGAATTACTCGTCCTTGCTCGCGAGATGGGGGCAGATGTTTCTTTCTTTTTAAGGAAAGGAAGGGCATTAGGTAGGGGAAGGGGGGATGAACTCCAGCCCCTTCCTCAAAGCCCGACCCTTCACTTTGTTCTCATCTTTCCCGGCTTTGAGATCTCTGCAGAGTGGGCCTACAAAAATCTGAGGGACTTGACAAAAGAGAGACGAAGTATTAAAATGATTTTGTCTGCCCTGAAATCTGGCGATATAAGAAAAGTAGCTGATAGCATATATAATAGGTTAGAAAAAGCGGTCATTCCCAAGCATCCCTTGATCGCCAGGATAAAGGAGAGGCTCTTGGAGTTAGGCGCCAGAGATCTCAAAGCCGGGAAAGATGAGAACAAAGTGAAGGGTCGGGCTTTGAGGAAGGGGCTGGAGTTC
>DRGV01000104.1 GCA_011049955.1 bacterium | reverse complement strand
TGGGCTCGGAGATGTGTATAAGAGACAGTTCTCAAAGGCGGCCTCCATGTCATCCGTTTCTTCAAAGCTTCCTCTGGTCTCTTTGGCAAATTTCTTGCAGTGTTTGATGATTGCCGGGTCCAGTTCAAAGCCTTTTGGTCGGGCAAAGACCACATCCATCCCCATCTTTGTCGGCGCCAGAACTAAGCTCTGCGGAACGGCAAATGGTTTATGCGTAGAGCCAGAATAAGCCCAGGACATAACGAACTTCAGTCCCTTAAATCCACCGAACTTCTCCTTAACAGTGAGCATATCTGCCAAAGCCTGCGTGGGATGATACTTATCGCACTCCATATTGATAACCGGGCTCTCCATATAATAGGCGAACTCCTTAATGGTGGCATTAGCGAAGCCGTAGATCCACTGGGCCGGCTCTCCGTACATACGGATGGCCATCGCCTCCCCTACCCGGTCCAACATCTGAGCCACATCACAGATACGTTCTGTTTTGTAAGGAATTTCATACCCCTTACGAGCCGGGGTGTAGGTTTTACTCGGCTCCAGGTCAACAAGAAATCCTCCTAATTGCTGAATCCCGGCTGCAAAAGTACTCCGGGTGCGAAGGGACTGGTTGAAGAACATGGTAAAAAGAGTTTTGCCCTTGAGAATATGCGAATGGTCTTCCCCCATCGCCCAGCGCCTTTTAAGCTCTAAACCCACATCGATGAAGGTTTCCCACTCCTCTTTGGAATAATCCAACTCCGCATCGATCCAATCACGTCCTAAGAACTTGTTCGTCTTCATTCTTACCTCCTTTTTGAAACACAGATTATCACAGATTGTTTATAGATTAGCGCAGATCACAGATATTCAGTCTGCTTTTGCTTTACAGTTCGTGTTGATTCGCGTTTACATCACCTCCCTAATAGAAATTATATTAAATCTACTCATCTTTGTCAACCCCGCACTTTTTATATATTCGAGAAGCCTTAAAAAATTATTTTAAAAAGTTAACATGAATGCTAAAAAGGTGCGGGGTCAAGAGGAAAGAATAGAGGGAAATAGGGCATAGAAAACAGTAGCCGGCACTAAGTCATCTACTTCTATTCTCTCATCGACGGAATGGGCATACTTTGGGTCGCCAGGGCCAAAACCAATTGTCGGGATTCTCTTCATTCCCATGGTATAGGAACCGTTGGTACAGAAGGGCCAGGTCCTTATCTTAGGTCTTTTACCAAATAGAGTCTTGTAAGTCTCGATCCCGGCTAAAATTAAAGGATGGTCTTCATCTAATATCCACCCGGGATAGTATTTCTCATCCCCATTCTCATGCTTGAGAATCTCTACCTTAGCCTTCGAACCACCCAGTATGGATTTTAACTCTTCGATTACCCTTTCTTTCGTTTCTCCCAGAGTTGTTCTTCTATCAAGATAGATAGCGCAATCATCGGGAATAGTATTCAGAGAAGTATTCTCTGTCTCAATCCTGGTAACTGCAATCATTCCTTTCCCCAAAGGCTCTTTCGGCTTCAATCCTTCATTCAGTCTCTTTATCCTGGAAACAATGGGTGCCATATCATAGATAGCATTTTTCCCTCTTTGGGGAGTAGCGGCATGGCAAGCCTTTCCTTTAGCAGTAATTTTTAATTCTATTCTGCCTTTATGTCCATAACCAATATTCAGGTTAGAAGGTTCGCCAATGAGGACATAATCTGGCCTGATTCTTCTCTTCTCTATAATATGGCTCAAGGCCAAGCCCTCGTGAATCTCCTCTCTTACGCTCGCTATAAAATATAGAGTATAGTCCCCTTCCAGTCCTAACTCCTTGATCAATCTCCCTCCATAGACCATAGAAGCCACACAGCCCTTATTATCGCAGGCCCCTCGGCCATAGATAAATCCTTTCTCATACTTTCCCTTGTAGGGATCGAAGGACCACTTTTTCCTATCACCAATATCAACGGTATCTATGTGGGCATCGTAGAGGATCTTAGTCTTGCCCTTGCCAATTCTTCCCATAACGCTTCCCAGTTCATCGATGAAGACCCCATTAAGGCCCGCCCTCTTCATCTCCCGGGCGATGCGCTTGGCAACCTTTTCTTCTTCCCTAGAAGGACTGGGAATGGCAACAATCTCCCTTAGGAATTTAATTAATTCTCTTTTATGACTTTGTGCCGCTCGGATAATTTCTTTAGCATCAACCATATATTTATCGCTTAAATTGATTTAACAGCTACAAGCCTCAAGTCACAAGCTACAAGCTTCAATCTTTTTTGCAGCCTGGAGCCTGCAGCCTGCAGCATATTTTATTTCTGATACTTCTTCAACAATCCCGTCTTTTCGTTGAACTCTTCAATGAGCCTGTCGTACTTCTTGGCCCGGGAAAAGACTTCATCCCAGAATTCCGGATTCCAGAGCTCGTTGAGCGCTTCCGATGTCTTGCCCTGTTGTTCTACCCAGGTGAAATATTTCAGATTGTGAATCGCTTTACGGTCGTAATAGGAAAGTTCTTTCAGCCAGTCGATCCCCACTCCCCTTAAATATCTTTCCAGGTCGACGATGGCATCCCTCTCCGAATATTTCCCCCGCTCATCAGTAAGTTCTTTGAGCCGGGATTGATACATATCAGCGGAGTCGGTAAAGGTAGTAAATATCAGGTCATCCTCATTGAGTTCGTAATATTTTGCCAGTTTGATGGAAGCAAGCAGATTGCAGATACTTGAAATTCCCAGGAGATTCAATTTGGAGATAACCTTCTTTTTAACCCCCTCTTCCTCTAAAACTTTCAAACCAGCATCTTCATTAAAGAGTCGCAAAATCCTCATAGTATTTTCATCATCGATAGCGATAATCATATCTGTATTCCTTACATTATGGATCCAGGGCACATGTTTATCTCCAATCCCCTCAATCCGGTGGGCCCCGAAGCCGTTTAACAAAAGCGTTGGGCATTGCAGTGCCTCGCTGGCCGCAACTTTAATTAAGGGAAATTTTGTCCTTAAATAATCACCCGCAGCGATGGTGCCGGCAGAACCAGTGGCAGAGACGTAAGCAGATAATCGAAGTTTGGAGTTCGCCTCTCGTCCCGAGGGGACTCGAGATCCCCGAGGGAGAGTTCGGAGTTCGGAGTAAACTTCTTCAATGGCGCTTCCTGTTATTTCGTAATGCCAGAGTGAATTCCCAAATTCATCAAATTGATTAAAGATTACACAGTCCTTTCTGGTCTTCCTTATTTCCCAGCATTTATCATAGATTTCCTTTACATTACTCTCGGTTCCCGGAGTCTTTATGACTTCCGCCCCGATACCTTCCAGCCATACGAACCTTTCTTTGCTCATTCCTTCGGGTAGAATGGCTACTGGGGTACAGGCAAGGAGGGCACAGTCGAATGCTCCGCCCCGACAATAATTCCCGGTTGAGGGCCAGACCGCTTTTTGCGTGGTGGGGTCAAATTCTCCGGTCACTAATCGGGGGACAAGACACCCAAAAGCAGCACCTACTTTATGGGCACCGGTAGGAAAATACTTCCCTACGAGACCAATAATTCTTGCTTTTATTCCCGTTATTTCTCTGGAAATTTCCAGAAAATTTACTCCGCCGAATAAGCCTGTTTCTATATCATTTTTCCAGTTTATCCTAAAAAGATTCAGGGGATTCACATCTTCGAGTCCTACGTTTTTTAAATTGTCTTTAATTTGTTCGGGAACCTTTCCCGGGTCTTTTTGCTGAGCGAACGTGGGGATAATAATATCCCTCTCCCGGGCGCGCTTAATGGTATTTTCTAAAATCTTCTTCTTGTCTTTCATTATGGCCTCCTTTTAGACACAGATTAGCACAGATTTGGAATACTAATTAGCACTGATTTGATCCGTGCTCATCCGTATTATTATCCGTGCTCATCCGTGTTGATTAGAAACGACTCCAGAGTTTTTGGGCTAATTCTCGGGATTTGGCAGTTATCTTCTCTTCATCAATACCGACCAATCTCTTATTCTCCATCAGAATCTTACCATTAACGATAGTGGTATCTACTGTAGCATCAACCAGGCCAAAAATCAAGTGGCCTAAAAAGTTATTTTCATTAAGGGAAGTAGGTGGAAGA
>DRGV01000103.1 GCA_011049955.1 bacterium | reverse complement strand
AGGCAATACCGAATCCTTCCACATCCCCCCTTTCTTTTATTTCATAGCTGGGCATAATAAATAAGTCACAGGCTACGTAGTATAAGGGGAGTTCTTCTTCTTTTACCTCTCCGACAAAGATTACTTTATCTTCCAATTTTAAATCCTTCACTATCCCTTTTAATTTCTCTTCTTCCTCTCCTTTGCCAACGATTAAGTAAATGAGATTAGGGACTCTTTTTAAAACTTGAGGAAGAGCTTTTAGAACATTATGGTGTCCTTTTCTCTTTACTAAATGGGAAACGGTCAGGATAACCTTCTTGCCTTCTAGTTTATACTTTTTCTTAACGGAAGTGGAATCGAGCTCAGGATTAAATCTGATGGGGTCTACCCCGGGATGGATAACCTCAATCTTCTTTGCCGGGATACCAATTTCAATCAATCTCTCCTTTGTAAAGTTACTTATCGTGATAACCTTCCCGGCCCTTGCGAAGTTCTTCCTGATCGATTTTCTCCTCCGGGAAAGGAGAATCTCCCCTCCATAGACAATGATATCATAAGGAATTTTTAAAAGAATGTTTGTCCAAGAGGCCAAGCGGGCATAATTTGCCCGATGGGCAACTAAGATTATTTCTATCTTTTCTTTCTTTAAAGTAGAGAAAAAGGCAAAATATAAATTTAATCTATTTTTCACCCTGATTATTCTAAAGTTCTCTCTTTTATCAAACTCTAAATTCCCTTCTACCCCCGGTACTAAGACGACTATTTTCTCTCCTAAGGAAACAAGATTCTTTGCTAATTGATAACAGTAGGTCTGAATCCCTCCCACCTTCGGTGGAAAGTCATTGGTGGCTAATAAAATTCTCATCTTTTGTAATGTTTTATCACTTTCCTCACCGCTTCTATAACATCATTAATGTCTTCTTCAGTCAACTTGGTAGAAAGAGGTAAGGATAGCGTTCTATCTGAGATATATTCTGCCTGGGGGAAGTCTTCTTTTTTAAACCCGAATCTCTTCTTATAATAGGAAGAGAGATGGATAGTAAGGAAGTGAATGCCGATTCCAATATTCTCTGCCTGTAAAGCAACGACCATTTGATTTCTATCACATTTTAGCTTTTCCAGTTTCAAGAGAATGGTGTAGAGATGTCGGGCATGACGAATATTTTCTTCTTCGATGGGGATTTTGATCTCCGAAGTACTAGAAAAAGCCTTATTATACATCCTAAAATACTTCTCCCTAATTTTTAGATTCTCCTCCACCCTTTTTAATTGATGAATACCTATGGCCGCCTGAATATCCATCATATTATACTTATATCCCGGATAAAGGATGTCATAAGGAGTGAAGCCTTCTTGAGAATATCTCTTCCAGGCATCTTTGGAGAGGCCATGAAGCCGCAGAACCCTTAGTCTTTTTGTCCATTCATCATTATTGGTAGTAAGCATACCTCCTTCGCCAGTAACCACATTCTTGGTAGCATAGAAACTGAAGGCAGTGAGATCTCCAATATTACCAATCTTCTTACCTTTATAATAGGTCTCTACGGCATGGGCAGCATCCTCAATGACCAAAAGGTTATTTTCCTTGGCAATCTTCATAATCTCATCCATCTTGCACGGCCTTCCATAGAGATGGACAGGAATGATGGCTTTCAGCAGTTGGCCAGTTTGCCGGTTTGCCAGTTGGCCAGTTCTGGTGTTAACTTTACACTTCTTTTTGATAAATTCTTCTATTCGCTGAGGGTCAATGTTGCCGGTTTCCTTCTCTACGTCGACGAAGATAGGGGTAGCTCCTTGGTGGATGATGACATTGGCTGTTGAAGCAAAGGTTAAAGGAGTAGTAATGACTTCATCCCCTCTTCCAATTCCAGCGATTTCCAAAGCAAGGTGTAAACCTGCGGTACAGGAGTTTAAGGCAATGGCATGTTTACATCCAATATAATTTTTGAAATCTTCTTCGAATTTTGCTACCCTGGGGCCAGTGGAGAGCCAGCCAGATTTTAAAGTAGCTACTACCTCTTTTATTTCTTTTTCTTTGATATCTGGCGCTCCGAAGACCAGGAACTCCTTTCTTATTGGTTTCCCCCCAAAAAGAGCTAACTTTTCCATCTTCACTCCTCAATAATCGGTAATCCGTGATCAATGTTTACTGATTACTATTTTCTCATAGGCCTTGATTAATTTCTCTCCATACTTTTCCCAGGTATAATGCTCTATCTCCTTTCTGGCATTTATGCCCATGGCCTTGATTTCCTGAGGCCTTTTATAGAAGTATAATATCTTTTCTTTCAATGCCTCAACATCCCTTATGGGCACCAGAAAGCCATCCTCACCATCCCTTACTGGAGAACCCGAATTGAAGGCGGTAATGACTGGCAGGCCACAGGCCATGGCGATATAATTGACTAAGGCGGAGCCTTCCTCAATAGAAGGAAAGACAAAGACAGAAGACTGACGGCAGATATCTCCCAGATCGTTACTCCAGGGGATATATTTTAATTCTATTTTTTCTCGGTATTCTTTAAAAATCTTCTTAAAATCTCTTCCTATTCCTCCCACTAAGAGGAGTTCACTATTCTTTAATTTAAGTTCGGAGAAAGCTCTTAGGAGATACTGCGCCCCCTTGCGTAGAGAGATCTGTCCCATAAATAGGATCCGAAAGACTTTATCCTTCTTCTTTCCCGGCCGATACTTCTCAATATCTACTCCTAAGGGAATGAGGATTAACTTTTTTCTAGCAAAACCTCTCTTTAAGAAACTATCATAGACAAATTGGGAGGGAACACTTATATAGTCTGCCACTTCATACTCTTTAAGGCAACGCTCAATTACCACATCCAGCTCTGGCTTTAACTTAATACCATAGGTTTTATACTCCTCTTTAATTAATTCCATCTGAGTCAGAATATGAGAAGAAGATCTCTCAACAACGGTCACTATGCCTCTCTTCTTTGCCTCTTTTAAAGAAGAGAGACACTGACTGTTCCAACCATGAAAGATATCGCATTCTTCCTTCAGAAAATTCTTAGCCCGGTAATCAAAGTATAGATTCCTTAAGTAATACCACCTTTTAGCATCGAGATAGGGAAGCCTTATTCTCTTAGGATAGAAGACGTTTGCTATCCCATTCTTGCTTAATTCTACTTCACTTTTGCCAATAGTAATTACCTTTTTCAAATGCCCGTCTTTATTAATAGCCTTAAGGGCATGATAGGCTAAATTTCCTATTCCTCCTTTTGCTAAGGGAGCAGCCACAGCATAGATTACTTCCACATTCCTCGCCTATAAGGTGAGATAAAGTAACAGTTAACAAGTAGTAAGTAATAATTGTTCATTGTTCAATGTTCATTGTTCACTGTTCATTGTAATTGTTAATTGCCTGTCGGTAGACTTCCAGCGTCTTTTCCACATTTTTATCTACGGTGAAATTTTCAGCCAAGGTTCGGGCATTTTTAGCTAATTTATTTCTAAATCTATTATCAAAGGTAAGTCTAATCTTCTCAGCCAATTCTTGGGAATCTCGGGGATTCTTCAACAAGAGCCCGTTCTCCCCTTCTGTAATAATCTCTGCTGCTCCACTTGTCTTGCTCACGATGATGGGGAGTCCACTGGCCAGGGTCTCCAGACAGACATTGCCAAATGGTTCATAGATAGTGGGAAGGACAAAGAGGTCACTTGTTGCATAGAATTTTCTTAAGTCTTTTCTTCCCCCAGTAAAGATTATCTTATCTTTTATTCCCAATCTTCTTGCTAATCTTAAGTATGGTCTCTTCTTGCCCTTTGCTACCACCAACATTTTCAATGGTCTCTCTTCTTTCAGGAGAGAAACGGCCTCAATCAAGTATCTCAATCCTTTTCTTCGAAAACCAGAACCCACGAAGAGGATGAGGAATTCATCGTTGCCGATATTAAATTCTTTTCTTATCTCCTCCCTAAATAGTGCTTTATTCTGGGGGTGGAATTCTTCCAGGTCCACCCCATTATAGACGACCATAATATCCTCTGGCCGAACCCCATAATATTTTATGATCTCCTCTTTCCCTTCCTTTGATATGGCAATTATCTTCTTATACTTGCCTTCCTCGAAGATCCTCTTTTCCAGGGAAAGAAGGCTCAGGTGCAAAGGATTGAGAAGGATTGAAAGTCTAGTTAGGGGATTGGGAGTAATTTCTAAAAGCCTCTTTCTCCATTTCCTGTGAACCCCATCCCCTGCGCGGTAGATATCCTGATAGAGAGTGCGATCAAAGCTATTAATAATATCAAATTTCTCTTCTTCCAATAATCTTTTCACGTTATAAGCGAAACTCAACGCTTTAAGAAAAGAGGGGCCTCGCAGGGTGGGCACTCTGTGAAAGATAATTTCTTTCGGGACATTGGGATCCCACTTCCGAGCAAAGATATGAACCTCGTGGCCTTTTTTTAGTAGTTCTTCTGCCAGATAACTCACATACCTCTCTGCTCCCCCATATTTGTGATAACTCTGACGAACTAAAGCGATCTTCATGCTCTATTCTTCCCAAAAGATTGTCTTTCTTTTTTCTTTATGATATAATGAATTGGTATTTGGGGCTTAAATTTTTTTAAGGAAAAAACCATGGCTTTAGTAAAATCGGACTTAGAGAAATTAAAACATATGCATCGTATAGTATTAAATCTCTTAAAGGAGGAAGAGCCTGGAATACTTTTAGATGCTCCAGCAGGAAATGGTGCCTTGGCTAATTGTCTATCTAAAATCGGGTTCCAGGTTCACTGCTGCGACCTCTATCCTGAAAACTTCCAAGTTCCTCATCTTACCTGCCAGAGGGTGGATTTAAATAGAAAACTTCCTTATGCGAACGATTATTTTCAGTATATAATCTGTTTGGAATCTATTCAATATTTAGAAAATCTTTATCACCTAATTCGCGAGTTTTCCCGGATTCTCAGAAAGGAAGGAATGCTTATTATCTCTATGCCCAACGTCCTGAATATTCAGTCCCGGTTCAGGTTTCTTATTCGCGGTGATCGTCGCTTTTTCAAACCACGCAGTCAACTTCCCACTACCGATGCCGAGTGGGCCAAGATTACTATTAATCCCGTCTCCTTTCGAGAAATTGAACTTGCCCTGGGAAGATACAAATATTTTATTACTACCGTACTAACCTTAAAAATTAAGCCTACAATCTATCTCTTCTTTCCTCTAATTTGGTTTATTAGAATATTTACCTGGATCGATAATCTCTTTAGCAAAGACAAAAGAAAGAAGTTGTTCTATCAAACCTTAATTTCAAAAGAGATTTTACTGGGCGAAAAACTGATCATCGTTGCCCAAAAGATTTCTAAAACTTTAGATTAACGAACGGTATATTTTCTCTATTCGAGTCGTCCTTCTTTCTGGTGTGAATCTCTCCATAAGTTTCCTTCCTGCTTCCCCTATTCTTCCTGCTAATTCCTTATCCTTAAGCATTCTTATAATCGCTTTCGCTAAGGAAGTGGTGTCAAATGGATCGTCTATTAATATCCCTTCCCTGCCATTTTCCATTATCTCTGGAATGGGTCCTACTTTAGCAGAGACTACGGGCTTGGCCATAGCCAGGGCCTCTAAAACAGCACGGCAAGAACCGTCAGAACCAGGAACCAGAAAGACCTCCAGATCCAGAGAGGCTAAAACTTGCGGATAATCCTCATCCCTATAGCCAATGAAGATGATGGAACCGGAGATTCTCAATCTCTCAATCTCCTCTTTCAAGACCCTTTGGTAACTGCCGATACTTCCGATGAGAAAGAACTTTACTGTAGGAAATTCTTTTTTTATTCTGGGGATCGCTCTTAAAAAAAGAAGATGATTTCTATAGGGTTGCAAGGGAGCGATCATACCCACCACAGGGGTATCCTTGTTTATCTCGAATTCTTCTCTTATCTTATCTCCCGAAAGTTGGGGATTAAATTTATTACTATCTACCGCTCCATAGATGGTACTTATCCTTTTTGGCTCAATCCCCAAATTCCGAATAACTTTTTCTCTAATTACCTTAGAAATAGTAATGATGTGATCTGTCTTGTGGCGCAAAATGAACCTTTCCTGAAAGTTGACCTTGTCCAGGTCTGCCCTATGGAGAGTGTGAAATAAGAGAACTCTCTTTTTAACAAAAGAGGCTAAGATATGATCGTAGCGAAAATGAGTATGGATGATATCTATTTTCTCTTTTTTCAGAACACGGAGTAGATTGATCAAATTCCTGAGATAATTTAAAGGATGAGATTTTCTATCGAGATTAAGGCTCTCTATCACTGGAATGCCCGCTTCACGAACCCTGGGAAGAAGTCTTCCCCTTCTCTTTATGTCCCCAGCGAAAAAGGCTCCGTGCCCTCTTTTGTTCAGTTCTTTCAAGAGATTTAATACTGATTCTGCTGGGCCGGTCCAGTTCTCATCGCTATAGAGATGAAGGATATTCATAGTCCGCGCATTTTGGGATAGATGGAGGCGGTAAGATTATGAGAATAGATAAAGAGTCTTCTTTTAAACCAACCAAGATTCCCTCTCTTAATCTCAAACCTCTTAAGATACATAGGATCGGTATTAGAAATATTTGCTCCTGGCTGGGTAGTCACTGCTCCCAAATAGCCACATTCCTTGGCCCACATAACTAAATCATTATCATATGCTCCGCCTGGCCAGGCGATGAAGGAGCATTTTTTATTTAGTTTTTCTTCGACAATATTTTTAGATAATAATAACTCGCTTTTGATTCGCTTCTTTCTCTTTTCTGGAGTCTCATAATTGTCTTTTAATTTATTTCGTCTTCTATACTCATTTACTACCTCATCCAATTCTTTCTTCCAATTCTCCCTTTCAAAGAATTTTCCTTCCCCCCTTTGAGAAACATATTCTGCCAGCCTATCTCTTAAGCCCGGATCATCAAAATATCTTCGGCCAGCAAGGGCAGGTTTGTCCTCATATATGGGAATGCCTAATCTCATATCTTCATCAGTAAGCCAACTTATTCGCCATTTCTTTCCCTGGTTGTAATCAACGATCTTATTACTTACATAGCAATAACTGTGTAAATGGCTATGGGATTGGATATCGATTAAACCACTTTGCCACATTTCCCTTGCCTCTTCCCAGGCGATGTGGTCATCCGAGCCTGCAGAGTTTCTGACACATTTTAGATTACTCTGATAGTGATTGGAAATTTTGGGAAGATTTTCTTTCTTGACTTCTCCATTCCAAACATTCCCTAAGTGAGGGCGATAGGAACTGGACTTTTCTTTAATACGAGAAGTAATGACAAAGATGGTCGCCTTTAGATTATACTTCTTCAATATGGGGTAGGCATAGACCCAGTTATCAAGATAGCCATCATCAAAGGTAAGGGCTACCTTTCTCTTCTCTTTTCTCTCTTTCAAAGAATTAATTAACTCATCCAGAAAGAGGGTCTGGTAATTTTTTCTTGCCAGATATTTCATCTGGTTATCAAAATAATCTGGAGGAATGGTAAACCTGTCTTTTAATTCGTTCACGTGATGGTACATCAAGACTGGAATACTCATTTCCCTCTGATCCTGAGCCTTAGGACCTTGAAGAGATAGGTTACCAAGATTCTCCAGCCAATCTTGGATGCACCAGACTTCCGATCCCGAAAGATAATGGGGATTTCCTCAATTCTGAAGTTTTTCTTATAACACCTGAAGAGCATCTCAGAAAGGAGGAAAGGGTCTCTTGCCTTGAGACTTCCCATATCTATAGCCTCCAAAACTTTCTTCCGATAACAACGGTAACCAGAGGTAGGATCTGTAACCCTGAATCCCAATAGGAGCCTGACGTAGATGGCCGCCAGTCTGGTGATTAGGCGTCTCGAGAATCCCCTTCCCACCTCGCCGCCATCGGGAAGAAGACGAGAGCCAATGACTACATCGCAATCCTTAATCTTTTTCAAGAACTCTGGGATATATTTTGGATCGTGGGAAAGATCGCCATCCATCTCAACAACATAATCTGCTTTATTTTCTAAGGCGTACTTAAATCCTGCTATTCCCGCCAGGCCCCGCCCCCTCTCAGAGGTCCTTTTTAAAAGATGCACTCTATGATTCTTCTTAGTATAATCCTCTACAAGCTTCCAGGTACCATCTGGAGAGTTATCATCCACCACCAAAGCCTCAACCTCTTCTGGAAGATTCACAATCTCATCAAGTAATAGGGTGATATTTTCTCTCTCATTATATGTAGGGATAATCACCATAACTTTCATTAAAGTTTCGCTCCAGTCCCCACTTTCACACTTTCCCACTTTCTCACTTTTCTACCCTCCTCCTATCCTACTTTCCTATAGGAGTTTCTTCACTGCTTGAAAGACTATCCCAGGGCTAATATTTTCCATGCAGTTAGGATGTTTGTCACAGGTTTCTTTGTAACAGCAGAGGCAGTCCATATCAGGAACGATCTTTTCTCCTCTCACGTAGAGTTCGATCTCGGAAGAAGATGTAGGACCAAATAGAACCACTATTTTTTTCTTCAAAGCAACTGTAGCATGCAGGGCCAAGGTATCACCTGTCACTACTAAATCACAGAGGTTTAAAAGTGATAAAAATTCTCTTAAAGTATTTCTATGGCCAGTATTAATAAGGGGGGTTCTTGACCGTTCCATAATTTCTCTATTTCTCTCTACTTCTTCCCTTTCGCCGAATAATAGTATCTTAGCATTCTTTATCTCTTTATCTATTCTCTCAATGAGTTTTAGATAGCCTTCTATGGTCCATTTCTTCAGTTCCCACCTTCCTCCCGCACCTGTGGCCAACCCAATAATTTTCTTTCCTTCTAGATCGTATTTCTTAACAAACTGGTTAGCAAAATTTAGTTCTTCCTCTCTCAGACTGACAGCCGGCTCCTCCTTTTTAAACTTGAGTCCTGCTATCTCAAAGATGATCTCCTGATAAGTCTTCCTGTTTCTCTTTTTCAGATCATCATCTATTCCCATCCGGAACCACTCCTCTGCCTCCTTATTGAAGGGAAAGACAGACCCTCTTTTATGGAGTCCGAACCCTAACTTCTTCTTCCCTTTAGTGAGGGAGGCGAGACAGGCGCTCCTTGGTAAGGAATCGAGGTTGATGACCAGGTCGAATTCTTCAACTAGTAAGTGAGAGAGGGCTTCTGGGCCATAGGGAAGGATACCATCGAGATAGGAATTGTTCATAAGTAATTCCTTTGACTCCTCATCCACAACCCAGGTAATCCTACACCCTTTATACTTTTCCTTTAAAGCCTTTAAGGTGGGCGTAGTTCTTAAAACATCCCCCATAGCCCCCAATTTTATGATGAGAATTCTCGTCTTTATCGGATCATAATACTTGCAGTCAGAGCATTTGACCCCTTCTTTTTTATGATATCTACAGGGACGATCCCCGAGAAAATGGCGACAGTCTGTTTTTACTATATTACCCACCGAATAATCCTCCTTTATAATAATAGCAGCGATAGATAGAGAAGGTCTTTATCAACTGCTTATTGCGGTAGATCTTGTAAGGCTCTTCTTCCCTAAATGATGTAAAATGAGAGAGGATAGTTAGGGCCTTATCATAACTTTGGGGGGCAACAAAGATAGCATCCTTTCCTATCAAAAAGTCGGCTTTCCCCCAGTAATTATACCTATTCTCTCCATCCAGATCGTAGGTCTGGTATTTATTGTCAGTATAGAAGGCGATCTCACTTGCCAATTGATGTCTGGGGGCAAAGATAAATGCCTCCTCTCCCATTTCTCTCTTCACCTCATTCACCTTTTCCCCCAATTGCTTCCATCCATATAATCTGTTTATAGGATCTATTTTGGGGGGGAGATGGAGAAGGGAAGGATAATGTACCACGCCGGTCAGGATAAAACTGGAGATAAAGACAAGAAGTATTAGAAATATCCTCTTTCTCTTCTTTTTTATACCGGACATTAATCCCGTAAAAGCAATTACGGCAGCGAAGTAACCTACGGCAGGCCAGTTGGCCTCTACCTTGGAGCGCAGGCTAGTCAGAAGGAAGAAGAGGAAGATAGGTAGAGAAAAGCAAGAAAGAAGTAGAAGGTCATCTCTCTTTTCCCTTATTCCTGACCCGAGGCTTTTTATCATAGCCCAGAGAAGCCCGAAGAAAAGGAAGGGGGAGACAATCCCTGCCTGAGAACCAAGATAGGCTCCTAAATTGACGAGAGAAGAGCCCTTCTTCCCTAAGCCATGACCAAACTGTTTGATGAACGAGACCCACCCATGGTTATAGTTCCAGATGATGACAGGAAGAAAGATGAGAAAGGCAATGAGCAGAGCAAGGTAGGGCTCCTTACACCTGAACCACTTCCTATTCTCTTTAGATAAAAGAAGGAAGATTAGGGCGCAGAGAAGGAAGAGGACCATATTATACTTACTCAGAAGACCCAGTCCCAAAGAGATACCAAGTGGATACCAGAGGTTCTTATTATCTTTTTTGACTACTTGATAAAGAAAATAAAAAGCGAGTGCCCAGAAGAAAAGCAACGGGATATCGGGAGTAATGATTATTCCACCGATGGAGAAGCCGGGGATAATATTCAAGAGAAGGGCAGAGAAGAAACCCACTCCTTTGCTCTTGAAGATGTCCCTTGCCAGGAGATAGACGAAGATGGTCAGGGCAAAGGAGACCAGGACTGAGGAGAGTCTGACAAAAAACTCACTATTCTCACCCAGCCAGGTGAAGAAGAAAATGAGATAGGCCACCATCGGTGGATGGTCGTAGTAGGATAGAGAAAGGTTCTGAGACCAGCACCAGTAGTAGGCCTCATCCGGAGAGAGATTAAATCTTTTAATATAGAAGAGACGAAATATGATAAAGGATAAAAGCAGAATCAGAAAAAGGATACGATATTTCTTCAATTCTCTTTTCTTTTCTTCTTTAATAACTCTTGATAGAGGTCCTCTATCCTCTCTATCATGGTCTCCTGACTGAACTTCTTCTCTATTAGTCTTCGGCCATTCTTCCCCAATCTCTTTGCTTTTTCTCTATTCTCTAATAGTTCAAGTATCGCCCTAGCTAAAGCCTTGCTATCTGCAGGAGGAATTAATAGACCAGTCTGGTTATCCTTGATAAGCTCTGGTATTCCTCCTACATTGGTCGCCACCACCGGCCTTTCCATGGCTAAGGCCTGAGCAATTGCCTGACCGAATGCCTCTCTTAAAGAACAAAGAACAAAGACATCCAGACGGGCTAATATATTTGGGATGTCTTCTCTTAAGCCAGGCATAAATACTTTATCGCCCAATCCTCTCTTTCTCACTTCCTGGGCTACGGTATCTCCTTTTGGTTCATGGCCCACGATGAGAAACCTCGTCTCTGGCTTTACCTTTAGTATCTCCTGGGCAGCCTCTAAAAAGTAAGGGAAGCCTTTCTCTGTTCTGATGATGCTTATACTTCCCACAAGAGGGGTATCTTGATCTATACCCAGTTCTTTTCGAATATTGCCTTTCACTTTATCTGGATTGAATCTATCCAAGTCCACCCCCGTAGGAATGGAGACGATTTTCTCTGATGGAAAGCGGTTTATCTCAATCATAGCTTTTCTTATCGCTCCCCCAATGGTAATAATCTTATGGGGCATTTTATAAACAATATTAAGAGGGTGGTTTGATATAGGAACAGTGATATGACGGGTCCTAAGAAGAATGGGTCTGAATGTTAAACGGGCAGCAAAGGAAGCAATCCAGGAATCCTTCGGGGAATGGGTATTAACAATATCTACTCTTTCTCTCCTCATTAGAGAAAAAAGCTGAAAGAAGGCCTTGGGAATGTCTTTATTCCACATTCTTATCTCCCTTACCTCAATCCCCACTTCCTTGGCATGTTTTCCCAACTCGCTTCCCGGTTGAACGACAAGAATTACCCGATAACCTCTTTTCTTAAATTCTACCGCTTCAGCAAAGGTTCTCCTCTCCTGGCCTCCCCATCTCTTGGCAGATTCCGTATGTAAAATAGTAAGCATATCATTCACCTTCGGCGAAAAATCCCAAATCACAAGCACCAAATTCCAAACAAATCCCAAATTCCAATTACCGAATGTTCAAAACGAACCGTTTTGGTCATTGTGATTTCGATCATTGTATATTGTTTGTGATTTGTAATTTGTTATTTGGAATTTAACCTGCTGTTTTTTGGTTGTGAAACCATTGCACTGTTTTTCTTAATCCTTCTTCAAAATTAACCTCTATCTTATAGCCGAGTGCTTCTTCCGCTTTAGAAATATCTGCCTGAGAATGTTTGACATCCCCTGGCCTAGGATTAGTATAAAGGGGTTCAATATCTGTATTCATAATCTTATTTAAACCCTTCACTACTTTATTCACTGTGATTCTCTTTCCACAGGCGATATTGAAGACCCCTCCCCTGGTCTGAGAAGTAGTGACCCATAGATTGGCACCTACCACATTGGAAATATAAGTGAAGTCCCGGGATTGCTCTCCATCCCCATAAACGGTGGGCCTCTCCCCTTTTAACATAAGAGAGATGAACCTGGGAATGACTGCTGCATACTGGGAGGCAGGATCCTGCCTGGGACCAAAAACATTGAAGTAACGAAGCATTATGGTCTCCAGTCCATACAGAGAGAAAAAAAGTTTTGAATATTCCTCACCTGCTAATTTACTTAGGGCATAGGGAGAAAGAGGAGAGGGTTGCATATCCTCCATCTTCGGTAGTTGGGGAGTCTCTCCATATACTGAGGAAGAAGAGGCATAGACTACCTTCTTCACCCCTAATTCCTTCGCTGCCATCAAGATATT
>DRGV01000102.1 GCA_011049955.1 bacterium | reverse complement strand
TAAGATTACCACTCCAGAGGACTTAATCCTGGCAGAAGCCATCCTTAAAAAGCGAAATGCGCAAACGCGTTAATGCGAAATGCGTTAACGCATCAACTCATCAACACATAAACCCATAACGGAGATTAAAGATGCGAGTAGGTATGGGATACGATGTTCATAAATTAGTTGAGGGAAGGAGACTCATCCTGGGTGGGGTGGAGGTCCTTTTTGGAAGAGGATTACTTGGCCATTCAGATGGGGATGTCCTTTTACATGCTATATGTGATGCCTTATTAGGGGCAGCAGGAAAGGGTGATATTGGACGACACTTTCCAGATACCGATCCAGAATATAAAGACATCTCAAGCCTCATCCTTCTTGAGAAGGTGAAGGGATTAATAAAGGAATATAAGATAAATAACATAGATAGCATTGTCATTGCTCAGGAGCCAAAACTCGCTCCCTATCTTTCGAAAATGAAGGAGAATATTGCTAAAATATTGAAGTTAGACAAAAGCAAGATCAACATCAAGGCAACTACTACGGAAAAGTTAGGCTATATAGGAAGAGGAGAGGGAATAGCCGCCTACGCCATAGTAAGTCTCGAATGAAATATTATCTTTCTTTAATCACTGTAATCGTTATGCTTTCATTATTAAGCGGGAGCGAAATATTGGCAGGAGAAAAGACGAAGATAGTAATAAATATCCCGAACACAACTCTCTATCTTTACCGAGGGGAAAAACTAATCAAAGAGTATCGGATAACGGTTGGTCACATAGATACTCCCACACCCATCGGGAATTTTAAGGTAATTAATAAAACAATCAATCCTACCTGGTATCCAACAGATGGAAGTAAGCCCATTCCGCCTGGCCCGAACAACAAATTAGGAACGAGATGGATTGGTATAGATAAGCCCCACTACGGGATTCATGGGACGATCAAGCCCCGGGAGATAGGCAAGGCCACTTCGGATGGTTGTGTGAGGATCAAGAACGAGGATATTGAGGAGCTATATCCTTTAGTTCCCCTAAAGACGCTGGTTGAAATCAGATATCAGACAATCGATGTGAAAAGAGAAAATAAACTACTTAAAATCACCATCTATTCCGATATCTATGCTTTAGGAACAAATACTATAAAGAGATTGAGGAAAGAAACGGGTTTGGAGATGGATGACTCTTTCTGGAAGGATGCGATAAAGAAGGCAGAGGAAAAAGGGCTCTATCGTTTCACTATCTTTTCTGGAGGAGAAGAAGAGTGAGAGTGAGGGTCAGGTTTGCTCCATCTCCCACAGGGTATCTTCACGTTGGTGGAGCAAGAACGGCGCTCTTTAACTGGCTCTTTGCCCGGCACACAGGAGGAACCTTTATCCTGAGAATCGAGGATACGGATAGAAAGCGTTCTGCGGATAGATACGAGAAGGCCATCATTGATGATTTGAGATATTTGAGGCTTGATTGGGATGAGGGATTGGATATCGGTGGAAAGTATGGACCCTATCGCCAGAGTGAGCGATTCCCTCTTTATAAGGAATACGCTAAAAGATTATTAAAAGAGAGGAAGGCCTACTACTGCTACTGTACAGAGGAGGAGTTAGGGAAGAGAAGAAAGGAGGCATTAGGAAGGGGTCAAAGGCCGGGATACGATGGGAGATGCCGTAGACTCACAGAAAAGGAGATAAAGAAGCACGAAAAAGAAGGGAGGAGACCGACCATAAGGTTTAAAGTTCCCAAGAGGAGAGTAGTAGTCTCTGACCTTGTGAGAGGAGAGGTGACCTTTAAGGCCCGCGCCTTAGGAGATTTTATCATCTTAAGATCAGATGGGGTGGCGGCCTTCAACTTCGCCAACATCATCGATGACATGAGCATGGGGATTACCCATGTGATTAGAGGTGAGGATCATCTTTCCAATACTCCCAGACAGATTCTCCTCTACCAGGCCTTAGGAATAGAACCCCCCAAGTTTGCCCATATTTCCATGATCCTTGGTCCAGATCGGGCACGACTTTCCAAGCGTCATGGAGCAACCTCAATAACAGAGTATAGAAAGAAGGGTTACTTACCAGAGGCCCTAGTAAATTATCTTGCTCTCTTAGGCTGGTATCCTCCGGATGGAGAAGAGATTAATTCCATCGAAGAGTTAGTTAAAGAATTTTCATTGGGTGATGTATCCAAGTCTCCCGCAGTCTTCGATAACCAAAAACTGAACTGGATGGATGGCCACTATATAAGAAGTTCTTCTTTAGAAAAGATTTCAGATTTAGCCATTCCTTATCTGAAGGAAACAGGTTATCTAAAAGGAAGGATAACCCAGACTAAGAAGAAGTGGCTTTTGAAAGTGATCGAGGCCACCAGAACCCATCTGGAATATTTAGCCCAGGTACCGAAAGAAACAGAGGTCTTCTTCACCAAAGAGATCAAGATTTCTAAAGAAGGAAAAGAGATTCTTAAACAAGAGTCGAGTAAAAGAGTTTTATCTACTTTGAAGAATAAGTTAAAGAAAATAAAAGAGATTACAGATAAAAATTTCAAACCTTTAATGAAAGGGATTGAAAAAGAAACGGGATATAAGGGAAAAGACCTCTATCTGCCCATAAGGTTTGTCCTCACTGGCAAGAATAGAGGTCCGGAACTACATTTTATTTTACCCATCCTGGGTAAGAAAGAATGCCTTAGGAGGCTCTCTTCTTTAGAAGGTTTACGGTTAACGGTTTACCGTAAACGGTAAACAGCGCCGAACAAGGTGAGGAGCGGGTAAACGGTAAACGATGAAACGACAGATGAACGAATTAAGAAAAGACCCCATTTTGGGAAATTGGGTAATTATTTCTCCAGAACGGGGTAAGAGACCTCAAGCTTTCGCCCGACCTCAAAGGATAATCGAAAAGAAAGAGAAAGTCTGCCCCCTCTGCTCGGGCAATGAGAACCTGACTCCACCTGAGAACTATGCCCTGAGACCTAAGGGGTCGAAACCAAATACAAGAGGGTGGAGAGTGCGAGTGGTGCCCAATAAATTCCCGGCCCTGGATAGAGAGAAAAAATTAGTGGGCGAGAGGCTCGGGATGTTTGATGTGATGAGCGGCTTTGGGGATCATGAGGTAATCATCGAGACCCCGGATCATGATAAAAACTTGAGGGATCAGAGTATAAAAGAATTGAGCGAAGTCTTAAGAACCTTCCAACACAGGATAAGAGAACTCTATAAGGATAAGCGCCTGCGCTATTGTCTGGTATTTAAGAACGAAGGATGGGAGGCCGGGGCCTCTCTGGAACATCCTCATTCCCAACTCATTGCTACTCCGGTTATTCCCAAAAGGATAATAGAAGAACTGATCGGCTCAAGAAATTATTTCAAACGGAAAAGAAGATGTATCTACTGTGATATCTTGAGCCAGGAAAGGAAGAGTAAAGAAAGGATAGTTTATGAGAACAAAGAATATATCTCTTTCTGCCCCTTTGCCTCGCGCTTTCCCTTTGAGATCTGGCTTCTTCCCAAGAGACATAACGCTGATTTCTGTTCCCGGACAACTAAGGAAAGCATTTCTCTCTTAGCCGATGCCCTCAGAACTACTATGCGGAAATTAGCTTCTACTTTGAATAACCCCCAGTACAACTACGTCATCCACACTATTCCTAACCCGATCTCCAGACATGGTTATGGAAAGAACATTGATAGAGACTTTCACTGGCATATCGAGATCATACCCCGCCTTACCCGGGTAGCAGGATTTGAATGGGGGGCGGACTTCTACATCAATCCCCTGGCACCAGAAGAAGCCGCCCGCACCCTCCGGGACGCGAATAATCGCGAATTATAGAGATGCGAATTGTCGTAAATAGAAGACCGTAGATAAGCGTAACAATAAAGGGAAAGAAGAAAGGAGCCGACATGCAAAGAGAAACTTTAAAAAGAATTGGTAAATTTTTGTTAGCAATAATCGGAGGAGGAATAATTACTGTTGGAACCGCTAAGCTATTTTTTAGTCACGCTGCCTTTAATTTCCGTCATATTCTTTTAAAAATTAATTTAACGCCACGAACTGCGATGCTAATCTCTACTTTAATTATTCATTACGCTCCTACCGCCTTACTGGGTGGCCTTTGGGCAGGCTGGATTATGCGAAGGCGTGGCTGGTTATATGGGTTAATATTAGGGGTCTTACTAGTAATTCTAGGCGAGTGGCCAATAGTCGTAAATAAAAGCTTCCAACCGACAGACTTATATCCTATGTTAACTATTCTTTTATCCTGTACTTTAGGCGGCTATTTGGGTGAGCGCCTGACTAAACGAAAGCGTGTAAAAAGATAGACTTTAAATAAGGAAAAATAAATGACTCTTAAGGTTTATAATACCCTCACTGGAAAAAAAGAAAAATTCTTACCCTTAAAGAAGAAAGAGGTGCGGATGTATGTCTGCGGGGTAACGGTCTATGATGACTGCCATCTGGGACATGCAAGATGCTATGTGGCCTTTGATGTCGTCTATCGCTATCTAAAATATAAAGACTATAGGGTAAAATATGTTCAGAACATCACGGATGTGGATGATAAGATTATTGCCAAAGCAAGAGAACTTAAGAAATCAGATATCAGATATCAGAAATCAGATGTAAAGGCCCTGGTAAGAAAGGTAACAGGGAAATATACCAAAGAGTATTTCAAATGGATGGACTATTTGAAGGTAAAGAGGGCCGATCTATATCCCAGGGCAACAGAGCATATCGAGAATATGATAAAATTGATCCAAAAATTATTGGATAAAGGATATGCCTATGAAATAGACGGGGATGTCTACTTTAACATCTCTAAGTTTTCTTCTTATGGGAAACTCTCCGGTCGCTCTGTAGATGAGATGAGGGCCGGTGCCAGGGTAGAGGTAGATGAGAGAAAGAGGAACCCTTTAGACTTCGCTTTATGGAAAAGGGCAAAGGAGGGAGAGCCAATCTGGAATAGTCCCTGGGGAGCGGGCCGTCCGGGCTGGCATATAGAATGCTCTGCTATGAGTATGAAGTATTTAGGGGAATCATTCGATATCCATGGGGGAGGTCAGGATCTCATCTTTCCTCACCATGAGAATGAGATTGCCCAGAGTGAGGCTTATTCTGGAAAGCCCTTTGTAAAGTACTGGCTCCATAATGGTTTTGTCACCACCAGGGGTGAGAAGATGTCCAAATCCCTGGGAAATATCTTTACTCTGAAAGAGCTCTTCAAAGAATTTCCCGATCCCGAGGTTGCCCGACTCTTTCTATTATCCAGGCACTATCGCAGCCCCGTTGACTTTACTAAAGAGAAATTGGTGGAAATAGAGAAGCGACTTTCCCATTTCTATAACCTCTTGGACTTTATCCTTCAAGCATTGAAGGGAAGAATCTCTAATAAGAGGATCAATCCTAGGTCTTTAAGTAAGGAAGAGAGAAGACTCTATCAAGAGATTCGAAAGACAGATAAAGAATTCGATAGATCCCTGGATGATGACTTCAATACGGCAAAGGCTCTCTCCTCTCTGGATAGTCTGGCAAAGGTGACCAATGCCCTAAAGGATAATCCAAAGATACGCGGAAATAAAGCATTATTGAGTAAGGTCTATCGATTATTGAAAGAGAAGGGTAAAATCATAGGCTTCTTTGAAGAACATTCCTGGGAAAAGATGATTAGTATTCCAGACAGAAAAGAGGTAGAAAAACTAATCGCCCAAAGAGATAGGGCGCGGAAAGAGGGAGATTGGGATTTAGCGGACAGGATAAGGAGTAATTTGAAAAAGAGAAGGATTATTCTAGAAGATCATCAAGAAGGAACGACTTGGAAGAAAAAAACGCAGAAAAAACTTGACAAAAACTAATTTATCAAGTAATATATGTTTTTACCTCTGTAATCGGGGTGCCGAGGTAGATTAGAGGTAGAGTCTTGCACCTTTGTGCCGACGTAGCTCAACGGTAGAGCACCTCACTTGTAATGAGGCTGTTGGGGGTTCGATTCCTCTCGTCGGCTTAAAGCTAAAAGGTGCGGGATAATCACTGGGTCGGGGGTTCAAATACCTCTGTTGGCTCGACCCTAAACGCAGTGGAGGAAGGTCCCTCACCCTGAAGGGGTTCGGGATCCAAAATTTTCTTCAAAAATTTTGGGCGGGTACCCTAGTGGCCAAAGGGAGCAGACTGTAAATCTGCCGGCGATGCCTTCGGAGGTTCGAATCCTTCCCCGCCCACCATAACGCAGATAGCGTAGTTCGGAGACAAATCAGGTCTTCAACCTGATAGCTAGAAGTTCAGAGTTGGGAGTTTGGAAAAAAAAATATACTAAATTCCGAATTCAAGGCCACCAGAAGCAGCCGTTATACCGAACTACAGCGAAGATGTTCATCGAACACCGAACTCAAGCGAGGCGAAGCCGAGCGTGCTCCGAACTGCGAATAGGCGGGCGTTGTATAGTGGTAATACCTCAGCCTTCCAAGCTGATGACGAGGGTTCGATTCCCTTCGCCCGCTCCAAATTTGACCCCGTTAGAAATTTTTAATAAACTGATTTTGTCACCTAAAAGCGTTATTATTCTCCATTAGGAAGATATATTCTGAACAATGCATTTGTTGAGATTTCTAACGGGGTTGACAAATAGGTTTTTATCTGTTATATTATTTTTTTGTCTATCCATGCCCGTGTAGCTCAGTCGGTACCCCGCACCAGAGCATAGCTCGATGCGGGGCAGGGAGTACCCCGCCCTTTTAAGACGGCGCGCTGCGCTTGCGCATAGAATTAAAATGCTCTGCATTTTAATTACGCCGACGTAGCTCAGTGGTAGAGCAACTGCATGGTAAGCAGTAGGTCGCCAGTTCAATCCTGGCCGTCGGCTTAAAAGAAAGAAAGTTTCAGAGGAGGTTTAAAATGGCAAAGGCAAAGTTTGAGAGGAAAAAACCCCATCTCAATGTGGGGACCATAGGACACGTGGACCATGGAAAGACCACCTTAGTGGCCGCCATGACCAAGATCTTGGCCAAGCACAACTTGGCAACTGAGATGAAGTTTGATGAGATCGACAACGCCCCGGAGGAGAAAGAGAGAGGCATCACCATTGCCACGGCCCACATTGAGTATGAGACAGAGAAGAGACACTATGCCCACATCGACTGCCCGGGCCATGCGGACTACATAAAGAATATGATTACCGGGGCGGCCCAGATGGATGGCGCCATCTTAGTCGTCTCGGCCTCTGATGGCCCCATGCCCCAGACCAGGGAGCATATCCTCTTAGCCCGTCAGGTGGGCGTTCCCCACATAGTGGTCTTTTTGAATAAGTGCGACATGGTGGATGATAAGGAGCTCATTGAACTTGTGGAATTAGAGGTGAGCGAGCTCCTGACAGAATATAAATTCCCCGGGGATAAGATCCCCATAGTAAAGGGAAGTGCTCTAAAGGCCGGGGAGTGTGGCTGTGGCAAGAGGGAGTGCCCCAACTGCGGACCCATCTGGGAACTCTTAGATGCCCTGGACTCCAATATTCCGGAACCTAAAAGGGACATCGACCAACCCTTCCTTTTGGCCATTGAGGATGTCTTCAGTATCACTGGTAGGGGAACGGTGGCCACCGGTCGGGTGGAGAGAGGAGTAGTAAAAGTAGGGGATGAGGTAGAGCTGGTAGGCTTAAGCGATAAGCCGCGCAAGACGGTCTGCACGGGTGTGGAGATGTTTAGAAAGATCCTGGATGAGGGCCGAGCCGGGGATAACATCGGAGCATTACTAAGAGGTGTGGAGAAGGATGAGGTAGAGAGAGGCATGGTCTTAGCCAAACCAGGCTCCATCACCCCCCATACCAGGTTCAAGGCCAAGGTCTATGTCTTGGCCAAGGAGGAAGGGGGTCGTCATACCCCATTCTTCACCAACTACCGACCCCAGTTCTACTTCCGCACCACAGACGTCACGGGAAAGGTCACCCTTCCGGAAGGGGTGGAGATGGTCATGCCCGGGGATAATGCGGACTTAGAAATAGAACTCATCATCCCCATTGCCTTGGAACCTGAGCAGAACTTCGCCATCCGAGAGGGAGGCAAGACCGTCGGTGCTGGGGTAGTGACGGAGATCATTCAGTGAACAGTCAGTCAGCCAGCCAGTTAACCAGTTGGCCAGTTACCCAGTTAACTAAGGAAAGCCAACAAACCGGCAAACCGGCAAACCGGTAAACTGGTAAACTATCCGAGCGTAGCGAGGTAGAAGATGCCTAGAAGAGAAAGAATAAGAATAAGATTGAAGGCCTATGACCACCGGCTCTTAGATCAGTCGGCCCAAGAGATACTTCAGACAGCGAAGAGGACCGGTGCCAAGGTCTCTGGCCCCATTCCCCTGCCAACCAAGATCTTAAAATACACCGTCCTGCGTTCTCCCCATGTGGATAAGAAGTCGAGAGAACAGTTCGAGATGAGAATCCACAAGAGGCTCTTGGATATCCTGGAACCAACCCCCAAGACCATAGATGCTTTGATGAGGCTCGATCTTCCGGCTGGGGTAGATGTGGAAATAAAGCTATAATACAGTGAACGATAAAATAGAGGTTTACAGTAACCAGCGAACAGTAACCAGTTAAAGAGGAGAAAACAATGATTTTCAGTTTGATTTTAGGACATGCTGTGAACTGTACACTGGTTACTGGTTACTCTGAGCGGAGCGAGGTATGAAGGGAATCTTAGGAAAGAAGTTGGGTATGAGGCAGATATATGATGAGGAGGGAAAAAGCATCCCGGTCACTATTATCCAGGCCGGTCCCTGCTTCGTTACCCAGATTAAAGAGAGGTCCATCCAGCTCGGCTTCGATAGAACAAAGAAGATTAAGAAACCCCTGAAAGGGCACCTGGCGAAGGCAAAGGTAGAGCCGGTTAGAGTGTTGCGAGAGATTGCGGTCACAGATAGCGAGAGGTATACCCTTGGTCAGGAGCTTAAGATAAATATCTTCAAGGAAGGGGATTATCTCGATATCACGGGAATGAGTAAAGGGAAAGGGTTTGCGGGGGTGATGAAGAGATGGGGGTTTGCTGGTGGGCCGGCCTCCCATGGTTCCACATCCCATAGGAGGGTGGGCTCCATTGGTAGCGGTAGTGCCTTTCCCTCTCGGGTTCTGAAAGGAAAGAAGATGCCGGGAAGGATGGGAGGAGATAGGATTACGGTTCAGAACCTGAAGGTGATGAAGGTCGATCCAGATAAGAATATCTTATTGGTAGAGGGCGCCGTCCCAGGAGCAAAAAGAGGCTACTTAATAATCAAGGAAGCCCTAAAGAAAGCAAAGGTAAGCACGGGTGATGAAGGGTGATGAAGGGTGACAAGGGTAGCAAGGGTTTAACCCCCTGTTACCCCTGTATCCCCTGTTCCCCCTGTAAAAAGGAGTGATAAGTGCCTAAATTGGACCTTTATAATATAGAAGGAGAAAAAATAGGAGAGGTCTCTCTAAGTAGCAAGGTATTCGGGGCGAAGGTGAATGAGGCCTTGCTCTATGAAGTACTAAGAGCTCAAACTTCTTCCCGGAGAAAGGGAACCGCCTCCACCAAGGAGAGAGGCCAGGTTCGCGGTGGTGGGAGGAAGCCCTGGAGGCAGAAGGGGACCGGAAGGGCCCGGGCCGGAAGCATTCGCTCCCCCATATGGAAGGGAGGGGGGACGACATTCGGTCCTCATCCTAAAGACTACTCCTATTCTCTTCCCAAGAAGGCAAGGAGGAAAGCCCTCAGGTCTGCCCTATCTAACAAGTTTAAGGGAAAGAAGATTTCAATCTTGGATAAGATAGAGTTAAAAGAACCTAAGACGAAGAGGATGGCCAACATACTGGCTAATCTAAGAAGTGGCAAGAAACCTCTGCTGATCGTTGAAGAGAAGAATGAGATGGTTCGCCGCTCGGCACGTAATATCGAGGGGGTAAAGGTGCTATCACCGAATTCTTTGAACGTCTATGACTTATTGAACCAGGATCGATTAATCGTTACCAAAGAGGCCCTAACGAAATTAGAGGGGCACCTGGGATGAAGAGTCCCTACGATATCATAAAGGTTCCCTTGATAACAGAGAAGAGCACCATACTCAAGGAGAGGGAGAATAAGTATGCCTTCCTTGTTGATAACAGAGCAAATAAGGATGAGATTAAGAGAGCAGTTGAGGAGCTATTCAAGGTAAAGGTCCTAGCAGTCAATACCTCCTACCTGAGGGGCAAGATAAAGAGGATGGGCCGGCATAGTGGCAAGACCCCAGATGTAAAAAAGGCCGTCCTCACCCTAAAGGAAGGGGAGAAGATAGAAATATTTGAGGGAACCTAATATTGCTAATCGCAGGTCGCAAGTCGCTGGTTGCAAATCGCTTAAAAACGACGAGCGACAAAGCGAAGCGAGCGACAAGCAACAAGCGAAATGGGCGACAAGCGATAAGCCAGAATAGAGGATAGATTTTATGGGTATTAAGAAGTATAGACCAACTAGCCCATCGCGGAGATCGATAACCGGGTTGACCTTTGAAGAGCTCACCAGGGCCAGGCCTCACAAGCCCCTCCTGCGACCCTTAAAGGAGAGAGCGGGAAGGGGTAAAGGGGGAAGAATTACCGTCCGCTGGAGGGGAGGAGGCCATAAGAGGAGATATCGGGTCATTGATTTTAAAAGAGATAAGTTCCATATCCCGGCCAGGGTGATCTCCATTGAGTATGATCCCAACCGCACCTCTTATATTG
>DRGV01000101.1 GCA_011049955.1 bacterium | reverse complement strand
TTAGACTTTATTATCGATCCTGAGGCGAATGTCTTTCCTATGGTTCCTGGCGGAGCACCACTCACCGAGATGCTCAGAGGATTAGCTTAAATACACAGATGAGCACGGATTAAATCGGTGCTAATCAGTGTCTCTTCATCTGTGCTAATCAGTGTACCGACTGAAAGGAGGCAAAATGAAACATATCATTAATGTCTTGGTAGAGAATAAACCAGGTGTCTTAGCAAGAATCTCCGGGCTATTCAGTGCAAGGGGATTCAATATTGATTCTCTGGCAGTGGGTGAGACAGAAAGCCCGGATACCTCAAGGATGACCTTAGTAGTAAGGGGAGATGACCGAGTCTTAGAGCAGGTGACGAAGCAGCTCCATAAACTAATCGATGTCATTAAAATCACTGACTTCGTAGGGGAAAAGCCCATCGCCCAAGAACTGTTATTGGTTAAAGTCTCTTTAACAAAGGGAACCAAACCCCAGATCCTGCAGATTGTCAATAATTTTCCCGAGGCTCGGATCGCGGACGTGGGGGAGAAGACGATAACCATTGAAATCGTGGGAGAAGAGGATAGGATTCAAACTATCTTAGATCTCTTGAGACCCTTTGGCATAAAGGCCTTGAGTCGTACGGGCAAGATTGCGCTCCCCCGTGGCAGCAAGTAAATAGACACGGATGAGCACGGATTAAAGAACGGATGAGCACGGAAAAGAAGTTACTATATGAAAATCTTACTTATAGAATAAGGGGGGCCTTGTATAAGGTTCATAAAGCGTTGGGCCCGGTGCATAAAGAAACGGTCTATCATAATGCTATCGCCATTGAACTTAAACGTTTAAAAATACCATTTGAGACAGAAAAGGTGCTCAAAGTAACCTATCGTGGAGAAACAGTAGGTATTTATAAACCTGATTTCATTATAGATGATAAAGTAATTCTTGAGATAAAAGCGGTTCCTGCCATAGCAAAAGTAATGCTGGATCAGATTTATTATTATGTTAGAGGCTCAAAGTATAGGCTAGTTCTATTGGCAAACTTTGGAGCCAGAAGACTGGAGATAAAACGAAAGATTTATGGCTAAATATCCGTGCTAATCAGTGTAGTAAAATCAGTGCTAATCCGTGTACCGACTGGAAGGAGGTAGAGATGGCAAAAGTCTATTATGAGAAGGATGCTAATTTAGATTTATTGAAAGGGAAAAGAATCGCCATTATTGGCTATGGCTCTCAGGGCCATGCCCAGGCTCAGAACCTGAGGGATTCAGGACTCGATGTCATAGTGAGTGAAGTGGAAGGAACAGATAATTATCAACTGGCAGTGAAGCATGGCTTCAAGCCGGTTTCTTGTGCTCAAGCAGCAAAAGAGGCGGATATCATCCAGATTTTGATACCGGATACCGTTCAAGGTAAAGTTTATAAGAAGGATATTGAACCAAAGCTGAAGGAAGGAAATGCCCTGGTCTTTTCCCACGGATTTAATATAAGGTTCAAGCAGATCGTGCCTCCTGAAAATATAGATGTCTTTATGGTTGCTCCTAAAGGGCCGGGCCATCTGGTAAGAAGGATGTTTACTGAAGGGAAGGGAACCCCGGCCCTGGTTGCTGTGGAGCAGGATTATACGGGCAAAGCGAAGGATATCGCCTTGGCCTATGCTAAGGGAATCGGTTGCACCCGGGCGGGAGTGATTGAGACCACCTTCACTGAGGAGACGGAGACCGATCTATTCGGCGAGCAGGTCATCCTCTGTGGTGGAGTGAGCGAACTCATCAAGGCCGCCTTCGATACCTTAGTGGAAGCGGGATATCAGCCGGAGATTGCCTACTTTGAATGTTTACACGAATTGAAGCTCATCACCGACCTTATCTATGAGGGAGGCTTAACCTGGATGAGATACTCTGTTTCGGATACTGCGGAGTATGGCGATCTAACTCGGGGGAAGAGGGTCATTACTCAAACCACCAGAGATGAGATGAAGAAGATACTATCTGAGGTTAGAGATGGTTCCTTTGCCAAGGAATGGATCGCCGAGAATGAAGCAGGGTGTCCAAAGTTCAATGAACTGAGAAAGAAGGAGAAGGAGCACTTAATAGAAAAGGTGGGCAAGGAACTGCGCAGCATGATGCCCTTCATAAAAAAGCACGGATGAGCACGGATAGCAACACGGATTAGCACGGATAGCAACGTAGAGAATTTGTGCATCAAAGGAGAGGAAGATGGCTGAGAAAATATTGATATTTGATACTACCCTGAGGGATGGGGAGCAGTCTCCAGGGGCGAGTCTGAATATTACCGAGAAGTTAGAGATTGCAAAACAGCTCGCTAAATTAGGGGTAGACATCATCGAGGCTGGCTTCCCCATCTCCTCATCCGGCGACTTCGAGGCAGTGAAGCTTGTCGCTAAGGAAGTGAAAGGACCCATCATTGCTGGATTGGCAAGGGCCAAGGAAGAGGATATAAAAAGAGCCTGGGATGCAGTGAAGTATTCCCCAAAACCCAGGATTCATGTTTTCTTAGCCACCTCAAAGATTCACATGAAGTATAAACTAAAAAAGGCAAAGAAAGAAATCCTAAGGCTGGCAGTAGAAGGGGTGAAGTATGCCAAAAAACTCACCGATGATGTGGAATTCTCTCCAGAGGATGCCTCAAGGACAGAACCCAGATTTTTACATCAGGTAGTTGAAGCAGTAATCGATGCCGGAGCAACGACGGTCAATATTCCCGATACTGTAGGCTATGCCACTCCAGTAGAATTCGGGAAGCTAATTAGGGGAATAAAAGAAGAGGTGCCCAATATTAGCCAGGCAGTAATAAGCGTTCATTGCCATAATGACTTAGGCCTGGCAGTGGCCAACTCCCTATCTGCCATCTTGAATGGTGCTACCCAGGTAGAGTGCACCATAAATGGTATTGGAGAGAGAGCCGGGAATGCCTCATTGGAAGAGATCGTCATGGCCCTCAGGACCAGGAAGGATTTCTTCAATAAGGCAACGGGAATTAAAACAAGGGAGATCTATAAGACATCAAGATTAGTAAGTGGTCTTACCGGGATCCCGGTTCAGCCCAATAAGGCCATTGTGGGAGCCAATGCCTTTGCCCATGAGGCAGGTATCCATCAGCACGGAGTATTGGCAAAGCGTCTTACCTATGAAATTATGACTCCTCAGTCGGTAGGTATTGCCGGGACCAAGTTAGTCTTGGGGAAGCATTCGGGAAGGCACGCCTTCAGGAGGAGATTGGAGGAACTGGGTTACACTGATCTATCCCGAGAATACCTGAATAAGGCCTTTATGAGGTTCAAGGATTTAGCAGACAAGAAAAAAGAGGTCTTTGACGAAGACCTGGAGGCCATCATTGAGGATGAGGTCCGTATGATTCCCGATACCTTCGTCCTTGAAGATATGGAGATTAGAAGCGGGACAAAGGTCACTCCTGAGGCGAGAATTAGAATAAAGAGAAAGGGCAAGATAGTTGAAGAGAGAGCGACTGGTGATGGGCCGGTGGATGCCTGCTATAAAGCGATAGATAAGATTACCAGGATAAAGTGCAAGTTAATTGATTATGCCCTGAGGGGAGTAACTGGTGGTAAGGAGGCCTTGGGAGAGGTCATTGTCAAGATAGAGAGTAAAAGAGAGACCATCACCGGCCATGGTGCCTCAACAGATATCATTGAGGCCTCGGTCAAGGCCTATCTCAATGCCATGAATCGCCTCATCTACCGGAGAAAATAAGTATAGCAATAGTTTACAGTAACCAGCCCGCCGAAGGCGAGGTCTCGCCCCTCTGGGGCGGATGGGGCGGACGAACAGTAACCAGTTTTTTTACTGTAAACTGTTAACTGGTAACTTCCCCATTTGAAGGTTTAGGCTATGGGTCTTACCATAACAGAGAAGATACTGGCGGCTCATGCGGGCAAGAAGAAGGTGAAACCGGGTGAGTTCATCGAAGCCAGGGTAGATATTGCATTAGGAAATGATATTACCGCTCCTTTGGCTATAGAGGAATTTAAAAAATCCGGGAAAAAGAAAGTCTTTAATAGAAAGAAAGTGGTCTTAGTTCCCGATCACTTCACTCCCAACAAGGATGCCCCTTCTGCCCGGCAGGCCAAGATATTAAGAGATTTTGCTAAGGAGCAGAGTCTCAAGTACTATTTCGATGTAGGGAGGATGGGGATAGAGCACGCCCTCCTTCCTGAACAGGGAATTGTAGAACCCGGGGACTTAATTATCGGTGCCGACAGCCATACCT
>DRGV01000100.1 GCA_011049955.1 bacterium | reverse complement strand
ATATGTATGCCTCTTTCGATGAGGCGCTGGCTAAGGTCACCGGGCAGATAAAAAAACACAAAGATATAGTTTCTCATAAGGGAAGACATAAGCCAAAACACTTCGGGGCCAAAATAAAGGTTATTACCCCAAGTGAGATCAGGAAAGAGAAACACGAGATTATTTCAAGTAAAAGGTTTGCCATAAAACCCATGAGCCCGTCGGAGGCAGCAGAACAGATGGAACTATTGGATTATAACTTCTTTGTTTTCTTTAATCCTCAAACAGAGCAGGTGAACGTTGTCTATCGCAGGAAGGATAGAAACTACGGCCTCATCGAGCCTGAGTTCTGGTTTTGAAAAAACCAGAACAACCTTTGGCGAGCGTAGCGAGACAAAGTCCTTTGGTTTTAATTTATTAAAACCAAAACAACCTTCGCGAATGAAATGAGCGAAGCCCTTTGGTTCTGAAAGAACCAAAATCTTTTGCGAGCAGAGCGAGAGAAAACATTCTGGTTCCGATAAACGCGAATCAACACGAATCTATCCCGCCGCAAAGCGGTCCCCTTGGGAAAGGAATCCCTTTGGGATAATCAATCCGACTCCGACACCTGTCGGGGTGCCAGAATCTATGTCTGAGGAGGTGATTGGAGATGGTAAAGAAGACCGGGATTAGCGGCAGGTCTATCGCTTCTATGGTGGTGGGAATATGCAGCCTGCCCCTTCTCATTCCCATCCCCCTTCCGGGAATGATTCCCGGATTAGGTCTTATCCTGGGAATTGTGGCCATCATCTTAGCAGTCGTAGAACTGAGGGCTATTGCTAAGGGAAGGGTGGATCCTAAAAGCAGGGGATTTGCTGTCGCCGGAATGGCAACGGGAATCGTGGGGGCGATATCTGGAGTACTCTTCATTATATTCTTCGGAGCAGTTGCCTCTACTATATTAGCAGCAATTGCTGCTGCGTTGAAGAGTGGCCAGATTCCCATTCCCCGATAAATAAACACGGATTAGCACGGATAACAACACGGATTAGCACGGATTTAATCTGTGATCATCCGTAAAAAATCTGTAATTATCCGTGTATTAAAGGAGGTATCTATGGCAAAAAGAGCGAAGCAAGAAAAAAAGAAGAAAGATGAGAAGGGAAAGGAGATTGAAGAGGGAAAGGTCTTTGCTGCTTTGAGTTATATCCCGATTATTGGGTTAATCTTTCTCTTTGCAGCAAAGGAGAATAGGTTTACCCTATTCCACGCTAAGCAGGGAGCGATATTAACCGGTTTCTTCATTCTGGGATATATCCTCACCTTCGTCATTCGTGATGCCTGGTTTTTAGGGATTTTAATCCTAATACCAACCCTTATTGGTATGGTAATGGGGGCCATCAAATCCTTAGGGGAAGAGAAGTTCAAAATCCCCCTAGTTGCTGATTTGGCAGAAAAGATCAAAGTTTAATCAAACAACAGTCTGACATAATTAGTTGTTAGTTTATTAGTTGGTTAGCATGCTCACTCCGTTTGCTTTAGCTGTTAGTTGATTAATTGGATAGTTAGATAGTTGTATGGTTGGATAGTCTATAATAGTTCGATAGTTTAATGGTTCGATTGTTTGATAGTTTTAACCATAAAACCATTTAACTATTAAACCAACAAACCAACTGCTAAAGGCAACGAAGTTGCCGTCCTAACTACTAACCAATTTATCTGAAGGAAATCCTATGACCAAGAAGATACTCAAGACCATCCAGAGCTATCTAAGAAAGAACGAGATGGGGCCACTCCATGATTTCCTGAAGACCTTGAGGCCAGGGGACATCTCTGAGGCAATGAAGGGCCTGGATGAGGATGAGAGGAAGACGGTCTTTGGCCTCCTGGGGGTGGAGAGCGCCTCTGGCCTATTTCACGAAGTAGATATCCCTCTAATCAGCAGAATACTACAAGACTGGGACAATGCTCGCTTGGCAAAGATATTGGATATCACTGCCCCGGATGATGGAGCGGATGTCTTGGGAGTCCTTCTTCATAAGAAGAGGGAGAAGGTCCTCAGGTCCATGGATAAAAAGAAAGCAAAGGAGGTTCAGAATCTTTTAGCCTATGACGAGAAGACCGCTGGCGGGATAATGACCACGGACTTCGTTACCCTGAGTCAAGACCTTAAGGTGAGAGAAACCTTAGAGTATATTCGTAAGAATGTTAATGTTGAGACTGTCCACCATCTCTATATTATTGATAGAGAAGAATGCCTGGTCGGGGTATTACCCTTAAGGAGACTCATAGCCGTAAGTCCGGAAAGAGAGGATATTACTCTCAAGGATATCATGACCTCTAATGTCATCGCCACTAATGTCAATACCGATCAGGAGGAGATTGCAAAGCTGGTTGCCCAACATAACCTCCTGGCCCTTCCCGTAGTGGATGAAGAGGGCAGAATGGTGGGAAGGATTACAGTAGACGATGTCATTGACGTTGTCCAGCAGGAGGCGAATGAGGACTTCTATAAGATGGCTGGTGCTTTGTGGGAAGCAGGATATCTCGACAAAACGCTCTTTACTAAGACCAGGATGAGACTTCCCTGGCTTTTGGCCTGTCTCCTTGGAGGAGTGATTACCGGCAGTATCGTTATGTTCTTTAAAGAAGCTATAAGCCAGGTAATCATCTTGGCTAGTTTCATCCCGGTCATCATGGCTGTAGGAGGGAGCGTAGGCCTTCAGTCATCAACCATCGTAATCCGGGGGATAGCCACCGGCCATGTAGATATTCATGCCATCCAGAAGTTCCTCTTCAAAGAGATTAGTGTGGGACTGGTTTTGGGCCTGATCTGCGGTCTGGGAATTGGGATCGCTGCTTGGTTCTGGCCAGAGGGGTCCCCGGCATTAGGTCTTGTAGTAGGAATAGCTATGTTCACCGCTCTCACTGTCGCCACCACTTTCGGAGCCCTATTTCCCGCCCTTTTCAAGAGACTGAATGTTGATCCCGCGGTGGCGGCTGGTCCTTTTATTACCACGGTTATCGATGTTGCTGCTATCGCCATCTATCTCGGTTTAGCTACTATGCTTCTTCACTTCCTAGTCTAATATGCCTCCCCAGAAGACTCAGGGTATTGTTCTCGGTTTCACGGACTGGCATGAGACCTCAAAGATCGTTGCCTTCTATACTAAGGATTTTGGCAAGATAAGAGGGGTAGCCAAAGGAGCAAGGAGGAAGAAGTCGAAGTTCAGCCCCTTGGAAATCTTAAGTCATCATACTATCGTCTTTTACAAAAGAGAAGATAAGGATTTATACACCCTGAGTGAGTGTCAGGCAGAAGAGACCTTTCCCAATATCAGAAAGGATATAAAGAAGGTCGCCTACGGGGCTTACTTGGTAGAATTGGTGGCAGCTGTTTCTACCAGCGAGAAAAATGAACCACTCTTCGACTTATTTTCGAAAGCACTCCATTTTTTAGAGAAAAAAGAGGATTTTGAAATCATCATTCGCGCCTTCGAGACTCGCCTCTTAGATATCTTGGGGTTTGGGTTACAGCTGGACAGTTGTCTCATCTGTAAAAAAGAACTAAAAGTTAATTTTAAATTAAATCCTGGCTTAGGAGGTCTCATCTGTATTCATCATCTCCAGGACGGAATAAGGCTCTCAGAGGAGACGAGAAGATTCTTAAAGAGCCCCGGAATTAAAAAAGTCTCTTCAGAGACAAGAAAAGAACTAAAAACCGTTCTCCAAAACTCCATCCTCTACCATATTGGAAAGCGACTCAAATCCTTAGACTTTTTAGAAGCCATTGAGCGCGAGTGACGAGTTACGGGTAACGGGTAACGGGGAACAGTGAGAAAGTGGGAAAAGAAGAAACGGCAAAAGAAATAAGAGGTTCGTATATCCAGAGTTACAAGAAATCGGGTTTATAGAAAAAATATGGAACAGATCCGCTACATAGTTGTAGGAGCACTTTTAGCATTGATAGGTGGTTTTATTAGTCAACGCTATCAAAACCATCTTGACCAAATCAAAGAAGATGAAAATCTCTTGTTTCAAGTAGCGTGTCTTTTATTAGGTTACTATCCTTTGATTAAACGGAAGCATAACCATGCTCCGACGGCTAATAACACACTAAAATTAAAGAACGAAGAAGTGACTTTTTGCGACAATCTTTCCAAAATTGCTATCAGAATCCGTACCAAACGCTATCGAAGTTTAGCAGTAAGGCTAACCAAATTTGCACTCGATGATATTTTTAGAACTGAAGATAATTTAGCCTCACTTACACATGATGTGCAACTGGCAATTAATACGCCAATGATTAAAAAATATGAAAGCGAAATGAAGGATCTTCTTGAACTTTTGAAAAAGAGAATAAAGAACCAGCAAACTAAATAAGGAAATACATTATGGAATACAACGAGAAAAAGAGTGTTGATATGCCAGAGTTTCTTATGGCATTGGAAAAACAAGTTGAAGTGTTAAAACAACTACAAGAAATTACTCCGGACCATAATCAAGTAAACGATGCATTAACAAGGCAGGTTAAAATGTTAAAGATGTTCATAGAAATGCAATTAGCAAAGGCAAAATTTAGAGTAAAAACAACAATGAAAGGTAAAGCGATTTTAAAAGTTTTTAAAAATCTATTTGGACGAGATATTGAAATTGCAAAACGCGTAATAGAAGACACTAAAAAGTTAGGTTCACCAGATGTGCTTAAAAAAGATATACATGTTGTAAAAACATTAGCGAATCAAATAAGAATGCTGGAATACCTGAAAGAGAGACTTATGAATAAAGACAAAATAAAAGAAGTAGTGAAAGAACAAATTAAAATTATAAAAGAGCTACCAGGAATATTTCCAGAAAGTGCTCCTATAAACGAAACTTTGAAAAAGCGAATCAAATTGCTAAAATGATAGTTGTACATTAACTCTTAAAAGGTATTAGGTTATCAAAACACCCTCTAACAGCGTGCCCACAGTTCACTTTACTTATCCAAATTTTACTTCGCAAAAACTTTTTTTATACTGGGAACGTTAGCTGAAAAAATTGGACGGGCTATAAAATCTCAGAGATTCGCGATTATCTGTGCTAATCTGTAATAAATCCGCGCTAATCCGTGCCATAGGAGGATTTTATAAATGGCAGTTGAGATGCAAAAGATAATTTCTTTATGTAAACGACGAGGATTTATATACCAGGATAGTGAGATCTATGGCGGTCTGGGTAGTGTCTGGGATTATGGCCCCTTAGGGGTAGAACTGAAGAATAATGTGAAGAAAATCTGGTGGCGGAGCGTGGTCTATGAAAGGGACGATATGGAGGGCCTGGATAGTGCCATCCTGATGCATCCCGATATCTGGAAGGCATCCGGCCATGTAACCTCTTTCAAAGATTTGCTTGTAGATTGTAAAGAGTGCCAGAAAAGATTTAAGCAGGAAGAGATTAAAGAGAGCAAGTGTCCGGAATGTGGTGGCCGGTTAAGCAAGCCGAAATATTTTAACCTCATGTTTAAAACCTATATCGGTTCGGTAGAGGATAAAAAATCCCAGATCTATCTGAGACCTGAGACGGCCCAGGGAATCTTTGTTGATTTCGCCCAGGTTGTGACCAGCATGCGCCGCAAGCTACCCTTTGGCATTGCTCAGATAGGAAAGGCCTTTCGCAACGAGATTACCACGGGAAACTTTACTTTTCGTTGCCGCGAATTTGAAATGATGGAGATAGAATATTTTGTAAGGCCCGAGACAGCCGAGAAATGGCATAAATCTTGGATTAAAGAGAGGCTCGCCTGGTATAAGAAGTTCGGCATAAAATCTAAGAATTTAAGAGTGAGAGAGCATATTGGTAAAGAACTGGCTCATTATGCTAAGGCGTGCTTTGATATCGAATATCAATTTCCTTTTGGTTGGGGAGAACTGGAAGGATTAGCCAATAGGACGGACTATGATCTCTCCCGCCACTCAGAGGTGAGCGGGAAGGACCTCTCCTTCTTTGATGAGGAGAGCAAGGAGAAGATAATCCCCTATGTCATAGAACCCTCTGCGGGAGTGGATAGATCCTTTTTAGCCTTCTTAATAGATGCTTATCGGGAAGAGAAGGTTCGGGGAGAGAAGAGAGTTGTCTTGGGGCTCCACAAGGATTTAGCTCCCATTAAGGCAGCAGTATTCCCCTTACTACGCAATAGACCTCAAATAGTGAAATTGGCAAAGAAGATTGCCCGGGAACTGAGGGGCCCATACAAGGTGGTCTATGATGATACGGCCTCCATCGGAAGACTCTATCGCAGGCAGGATGAGGTGGGAACCCTATATTGTGTGACTGTAGATGTAAACTCCTTAAACGATAAGAAGGTAACCGTGAGGGATAGAGACAGTATGCTCCAGGATAGAGTTGCTATCTCCCGCTTAAAAAAGTATTTAGACAAAAAGTTAAAATACGAAATGCGTTGATGCGAACTGCAAAGGACGTTGAGCCCGTTTTGCCCGTTATGCCGGTTAGCCCGTAAAGAACAAAAGAACGGGTTCAACGGGTCAACGGGTTTAACGGGTCTAACGCATAAACGCATTCACGCATAACGCTTAAGGAGGAATATTACAGATGAGTAAAAAGTATGTTTATTTCTTTGGAGAAGGAAAGGCAGAAGGGGAGGCTAAGATGAAGAACCTTCTGGGAGGAAAAGGAGCCAACTTAGCGGAGATGACCAACTTAAACATCCCCGTTCCTCCAGGTTTCACCATTACCACTGAGGCCGGTATCTACTATTACCAGCATAAAGGAAAGTATCCCAAAGGAATGAAAGAGGAGATAGACCGAAACCTGAAGAGATTGGAGAAAGCGATGAACGCGGGATTTGGCGATAGATATAATCCTCTTCTTGTTTCGGTGCGTTCCGGGGCAAGGGTCAGTATGCCGGGAATGATGGATACCATTCTGAACTTAGGATTGAATGATGAGACGATTAAGGGATTGATTGAGGCCATGGGCCACGAGAGGTTTGCCTGGGATGCCTATAGAAGGCTCATCCAGATGTTTGCTCACGTGGTAATGGGCATGGAGTCAGGTGAATTCGAAGAGCTTATTGAGGAAAAGAAAAAAGAATTGGGAATAAGACTTGATACTGAATTTAACACCTTGGCCCTGAAAGACCTGGTGGAGAAGTTTAAAAAAAGAGTAAGGGAAAGAACGAAGAAGGACTTCCCTCAGGATCCCAGGAGACAGCTCTTCATGGCCATCGATGCCGTCTTTGGTTCCTGGAATACCCAGCGGGCCATTACTTATCGGAACCTTCATAACCTTTCTCATACCTGGGGGACGGCGGCTAATGTCCAGACCATGGTCTTTGGAAATATGGGCTGGGATTCCGGAACCGGGGTAGCCTTCACCAGAGACCCGGCAACTGGTGAGAAGAAGTTCTTTGGAGAATACTTATTAAATGCCCAGGGAGAGGATGTGGTTGCTGGGATAAGGACCCCAAAGAAGATATCGAAATTGGCCAGGGAGATGCCTCGGGTCTATCGGGAATTGGTCAGAATCTATAAGAAATTGGAAAAACACTATCGGGATATTCAGGACTTGGAATTTACCATTCAGAATAAGAAGCTCTTCCTCTTGCAGACCAGGACGGGTAAGAGAACCGCCCAGGCAGCCTTAAAGATTGCTGTCGATATGGTGAAGGAGAAGCTCATTAGTAAAAAAGAGGCCATTCTACGCGTAGAGCCCAATCAATTTGACCAGCTATTACATAGAAGGATCGATCCCAAGGCAAGGATAAAGGTCATCGCTAAGGGATTGGCCGCTTCACCTGGAGCAGCAGTGGGTGAAGTGGTCTTCACTGCCGACCATGCCCAGGAGGAAGCAGAGAAAGGAAGAAAGGTCATCTTAGTGAGGCATGAGACTTCTCCAGAGGATATCCATGGCATGGCTGCCGCCCAGGGGATATTGACCTCAAGGGGGGGTCTTACGTCACATGCGGCTGTGGTAGCAAGGGGAATGGGGAAGTCCTGTGTCGCTGGCTGCGAGGCCATAGATGTGGACTATGATAGAAAGAGATTCATTGTTGGGGATACTATTATCAAGGAGGGAAATTACATCTCTTTGAATGGTAATACAGGAGAGGTTATCTTAGGTAGGGTACATACCATTGAGCCTGCTTTAAGCAAGGAGTTCCAGATACTTATGAAGTGGGCGGATGAAACTAGGAAGTTGGGAGTGAGGACCAATGCCGATACCCCAAAGGATGCCAAGAAAGCCCGAGAATTTGGAGCAGAGGGGATTGGACTATGCCGGACAGAGCACATGTTCTTTGGAGAGAAAAGACTGCCCATTGTTCAAGAGATGATCTTAGCCCGGGATGAGAGGACAAGAGAAAAGGCTTTGAAGAAACTTCTACCCATGCAGAGAGAGGACTTCAAAGGGATATTCAAGGCCATGGATGGCCTTCCAGTTACTATCAGGTTGCTCGATCCCCCCTTACATGAATTTCTGCCCAGAATTGAGAAATTACTGGTTGAGATTGCCACCCTGAAGGCCAAGAAAGGGTCAAAGAAGAGGATAGTCCAGAAGGAAAAACTACTTAGTAGAATAGAGGCCCTGAGAGAGACGAATCCCATGCTTGGTCATCGGGGCTGCAGATTGGGGATCACGACTCCCGAAATCTATAGGATGCAGTCCCAGGCGATATTTGAGGCAGCCGGCGAACTTATCAAAGAGGGATATAAGGT
>DRGV01000099.1 GCA_011049955.1 bacterium | reverse complement strand
TCAACATCCTTCAGGGCCTTCTCGATGCCCAGATAACAGGCATTGGACTTGGGTGCCGTAGCTACATATACCGCTGCCTGGGCTAAGGGAATCTTGGCCTCTGGTAGGCCGATGAACTCTATGGCTCTGAAGGCTGCCTGGGTTAAGACCAGAGCCCGGGGATCGGCATTCCCCACATCCTCACTGGCACAGATAACGATCCGGCGGGCAATGAACCTTGGATCCTCCCCGGCATAGATCATCTTGGCCAGCCAGTATAATGTAGCATCGGGATCAGAGCCCCGCATACTCTTAATGAAGGCGGATATGGTATCATAGTGCTCGTCCTCACCTCTATCATACCTCAGCGCCTTCTTCTGAATGGATTCCTGGGCCACCTCAAGAGTGAAGTCAATTATTTCTTCCTTGTCTGGTTTAGTAGTCATGACCCCCAACTCTAAGGCATTCAAGGCCTTTCGGGCGCAGAGAAATTAGGTTATGGAAAAGGATATAAGTATGCCCATAACTATGAGGAAGGATATGTCAAACAAGAATATCTGCCCAAGAAAGTAAAGTATTACCAGCCCACAGAACATGGCTATGAGGCAAGAATAAAAAAAAGATTAGAAGAATGGGAAAAAGTTATTAGAGATAAACCCCGCACCTTTGAGCAGGAGCAGAAGATGGATACAAAAAAAGATGCGGGATGAAGGAACGTTTGCGAAAAAGAATATTAAAGAGAAGAGGTAAAGAACCAGAAGATCTAAGGAAAAAGAAGAGTCGAAGAATAAAGAAAAGGCTCTTCTCTCTGAAGGAGTTTAAAAAAGCCCATACCATCCTCTTCTACTACTCAAAGGGAAGTGAGGTAGAGACAAGGAAGATGATGGAGGAGGCTCTTCGGGAAGGAAAGAGGGTCCTCCTTCCTAAAGTAAGAGGAAGGGAAATTTACTTAGGCGAGATCAAAGCCCTGGAGAAGGATGTAGAAAAAGGAAGCTTTGGAATCCTGGAGCCGAAAGAAGTATCTTTCAAAAAGGTCTCACCACAGGAGATCGACCTGGTCATTCTTCCGGGAATTGCTTTCGACTTGAAAGGAGGAAGGATAGGATATGGGAAGGGATACTACGACCGCTTCTTGAGGAAACTCCCCAAAAGGATCCCATTGATTGGACTGGCCTACGACTTTCAGGTGGTAAAGAATATTTTTGGTAAGAAACACGATAGAAGGGTTTCTAAGGTAATAACAGAGACGCGAATCATCAGTACAGTATATTAGGTAGACTGGTGATCGGCAATCGGTTGCGGTTGCGCGACTCGTATCGTTAATCGGCAAATGTCTATCGGAAAAAAACAACGCAACCGTAAGACGTAAAACGAAACGAGCATCGCAACCCTTCAACGTATAACGAGAACTGCTAAGTGTAACTTTCCCCGATACAATCGGGGTGAAGGGAGGAATTAGATGGCCATTTCTTTAGAATTTATAGGTGCGGCCTTAGCCTTCTTCCTCTCCCTGGTAGGAGCCCTCTTGGTGGGTTTTCTATTCGGACAGAAGTTTACCCGGATGCGCCTGGGGGCAGCCAAGAAAGAAGCAGAAAAGATTTTAGAAGGAGCGAAGAAGGAGGCAGAGACTAAGAAGAGAGAGGTCTTGCTGGAGGCAAAGGATGTTTTTTACAAGCGAGAGATAGAATTTGAAAAGAAGACGCAGAAGAGACGCCAGGAGATAGAGAGGCTTTCTCGAGAATTCGCCAGAAAAGAGGAAGAACTAAATCGCAAGGTCGACCTACTAGAGAAGGAGGAGAGGGTCCTTAACCTTAAGAACAATCAACTCTTAGCCAGGGAGAAGTCTCTTGCTTTAAAGGAAGAGGGCCTGAAGGCTACTTTAGAAGAAGAGAGAAGGAATCTGGAGAGACTGTCCGGACTAACCAGGGAAGAAGCCAAGGGGATGCTCCTTACCAATCTAAAGAGAGAGATGACCCAGGAGCAGGCAGCGGTAATTAAGACTGCCTTAGATAACGCAAGAGAGGAGGCGGATAGGAAGGCGAGGGAGATTATTTCCATTGCCATTCAGAGATGTGCCCCAGAATATACTGCAGAGATCACGGTCTCCACAGTATCCCTTCCTTCGGATGAGATGAAGGGGAGGATCATTGGCAGGGAGGGGAGGAATATCCGGGCCTTTGAGGCCGCCACTGGAATCGACCTCATCGTTGATGATACCCCAGAGGCAGTGGTGCTTTCCAGCTTCGATCCCGTAAGAAGACAGATCGCCAAAATTGCCCTGGAGAAATTGATCGCTGATGGCAGAATTCAGCCAGCCAGGATTGAGGAGGTGGTGGGCAAAGCGAAGAGGGAGATGGAGGCCACCATAAGAAAAGTGGGGCAGGAGACGGCTCTCGAGGTTGGGGTTTCCAACCTCCATCCAGAGGAGATTCGCCTCCTGGGAAGGTTAAAATACCGCACGAGCTATGGCCAGAATGTCTTAGAACATTCTAAGGAGGTTGCCTATCTTGCCGGGATGCTGGCTACCGAACTGGGGGCAGATGTAGGAATAGCTAAAAGAGCCGGCCTACTCCATGACATAGGGAAAGCAGTAGACCATGAGGTGGAGGGAACCCATGCCCGGATCGGAGCCGATCTGGCAAGAAGATATCGGGAGTCTCCATTAGTCATTCAGGCCATCGCCAGTCATCATGAGGAAGTAGAACCTAAGAGCGTAGAAGCGGTCTTGATCTTAGCAGCAGACGCCATCTCTGCCTCCCGACCAGGGGTAAGAAGAGAAACCCTGGAGAGATATGTCAAGAGGCTGGAAAGATTGGAGAATATCGCTGAGTCCTTTCCCGGGATTCAAAAATCCTATTGTATTCAGGCCGGAAGGGAGATAAGGATTATGGTGGAAACAGACAAGGTCAGTGATGCTCAGGCGGTCCAGTTAGCAAGGGATATAAGCAAGAAGATTGAGAAAGAATTAGAATATCCGGGACAGATAAAGGTGACCGTTATCCGAGAAAAGAGGGCCGTGGAATATGCCAAGTAACTCATATAAATCCTAAGCACGAAATCCGAAATCCGAAACAATACCAAATGTTCAAAATCCAAATGTTCTAAACAGAAACAAATAGTTTTGAATTTAGATATTTGAATTTAGAATTTGTTTAGGATTTAGAGATTAGTATTTCGAATTTTGCCAATTATTGCTTTATCGGAGGATAGATGAACATCTTAGTCATTGGGGACATTATCGGGAAGCCGGGAAGAAGAGCAATTGCCGACCTTCTTCCCAAATTGAAGAGAAAGCACAGAATCGATATGGTAATTGTCAATGGTGAAAATGCTGCCGGGGGTATAGGAATTACCTCCCAGATCACCCAGGAGCTTCACTTATTGGGTATCGATGTCATTACCAGTGGGAATCACGTCTGGAAACATAAGGAAATCTATGGAACCCTGAATAAAGATCCCTATCTCTTAAGGCCAGCAAACTATCCCCCTCTCGTGCCGGGGAAGGGCTCCTGCATCTTTTCCGTAGGAAAAGAAGATAAAGTTGGGGTTCTAAACCTTATGGGGAGAGTCTTTTTAGCCGAGTTAGACTGCCCCTTCAGAAAGGCAGATGAAGAGATTGAAAAGCTATCCAGGAAAACCAAGATCATCATCGTCGATATACATGGTGAGATTACTAGCGAGAAGACGGCCATAGGCTGGTATCTCGATGGAAGGGTAAGCGCCGTAGTGGGGACCCATACCCATATCCCGACAGCAGATGAAAGGGTCCTGCCTAAGGGGACGGCCTATATCACAGATTTGGGAATGGTGGGCTCCCTTAACTCTGTGATTGGGATAAAGACCGAGATTGCCCTAAAGAGATTCTTAACCCAGATACCGATTAGGTTTGAGGTCGAGAAGAAAAATATCTACCTCCAGGGAGTAGTAATTACCATAGATAATAAGACGGGGAAGGCGAAGAACATAGAGAGAATTCAGGAGAAAGTGAGAAAGTGAGCAGGTGGGAAAGATTAATGAAAAGCACAGAATATCCGTCAAGAGTAAATCAGCCTCTGATTGGAGTAATACAAAGATGGTCGCCATAATTTTAGATGGAAAGAGAACCGCCCAGGAGATCCAAAAAGAACTCTCTCTAAAAGTAAAGGAAGAAGGAATTATTCCTGGGGTGGCGGTCATAAGGGTTGGAGAGGATCCCTCTTCTCTAATCTATATTCGGAATAAGAAGAAGAGAGCAGAAGAAGTGGGGATCTATTTTGAGGAGCATACCCTAAAAGAGAATACCTCGCAGGATGAATTGATAGAATTGATAAAAAAGTTAAACAGTAACTCCAGGATAGACGGGATTGTCCTTCAACTCCCTCTGCCTAAGCATCTCGATGAGAAAAGGATGCTGGAGAAGATCTCTCCAGAAAAGGATGTGGATGGCTTCCATCCCCTGAATATGGGAAGGCTACTAAAAGGGAATCCCCTATTCATTCCCGCCACCCCAAGAGGGATCATGGAACTCTTAAGTAGATATCTTATCTCGCTCAAGGGAAAGAGGGTAGTAGTGGTAGGCCGGAGTAATATTGTAGGAAAGCCTCTTGCCCTTCTCTTCTTAAAGGAAGATGCCACGGTCGCCATCTGCCACTCTAAGACTAAAGATTTAGATTTAATCACTAAAGAGGCGGATATCTTAGTTGTTGCCATAGGAAAGCCAGAGTTCATCAGGGAAGGGATGGTGAAGGAAAATTCAGTGGTCATCGATGTGGGAATAAATAGAGTAGGCAATAGAATTATGGGGGATGTTGATTTTAAGAGAATAAAAGAAAAAGTCTCCCACATCACACCTGTTCCTGGTGGGGTGGGTCCCATGACCATTATTATGCTCCTTAAAAATGTCATAGAGGCAGCAGAAAGCAGAAAAATCAATGCAAAATTAAAGCAAGAAAAGTAATAACCAATCACCAAGAAACAAGATACAAACAAATAACAAATCACAATATACAAATCACAAACAAATTCCAAATTCAAATTACCAAATGTTCCAAACAACAGACCGTTTTGGTCATTGTAATTTTGGTCATTGTATATTGTTTGCCCCTCGCTTCGCTCGGGATATTGCCTGTCCCGAATGTATATGAGGGATAATTTGGTGCTTGTAATTTGTAAATTTACTCTTCATTGAATGAGGTGAGGTATATCCTGGTGCGTTACTTAGACAAAATTAATAGTCCCAAGGATTTAAAAGATTTAAGTATCGGTGAATTGTCCCATCTTGCTTCTGAGATCAGGGAGGAGATTATCTCTACGGTATCGAAGACCGGAGGCCATCTGGCTCCCAATTTAGGGGTAGTGGAACTAACCATCGCCCTTCACTATGTTTTAAATACCCCCCGGGATAAGGTTATCTGGGATGTGGGGCATCAGACATATGCCCATAAACTCCTTACTGGCAGGAGAAAGAAATTTTCCACTCTCAGACAGCACAAGGGACTAAGCGGATTCCCCAGAAGGGAAGAGAGTAGATACGACGCCTTTGGCACCGGACACTCCTCAACCTCCATCTCCGCCGCCCTGGGAATGGCCAAGGCTCGGGACATAAAGAATGAAGATTATACTGTGGCCGCTGTTATTGGAGATGCCTCCTTTTCCGGGGGAATGGCCTTTGAGGCCCTGAATCAAGCAGGAGCCCTGGGAACCAACCTCTTGGTCATTTTGAATGATAATGAGATGTCCATCTCAAAGAATGTGGGCGCCCTGTCAATCTACTTGAATAAACTTATGGCTACCCCGTTATATAATAGGCTAAGGCGGAGGACTCAGTATCTGGTGAGGAAGACCCCGGTCATCGGGTCCCGGGCCTTGAAGTTTGCCCGAAGATTTGAAGAAGGGCTGAAGAATCTCTTCATTCCCAGCATCTGGTTTGAGGAGCTGGGATTCAGATATTTTGGACCAGTGGATGGCCATAATCTAACCCATCTCATCGAGACCCTGGAGATGGTGAAGAAGTTAGAGGGACCGATTCTGGTTCATATTATTACTAAAAAAGGCAAGGGATACAGATTGGCAGAGAAAGAGCCTGCTAAGTTTCATGGGTTGGGTCCTTTCGATATCAAGTTAGGAAAGGCGAAGGAGGCAAAGAAACGGCCTACCTATACCCAGGTCTTTGGAGAAATCTTACTCAAACTGGCCAGAAGAGATAAGAGGATAGTCGGGATCACTGCTGCCATGGAATGGGGGACAGGCCTGGAAATTCTTAGGGACGAGTTTCCTGACCGGTTCTTTGATGTGGGGATTGCTGAGCAGCATGCCGTCACCTTTGCTGCTGGATTGGCAGTAAATGGCTTAAAACCAGTGGTTGCCATTTACTCTACCTTTTTACAGAGGGCCTATGATCAGGTGCTCCACGACGTCTGTCTTCAGAACCTGCCTGTTCTCTTCGCCATCGATCGGGCAGGCATTGTGGAAGGGGATGGAGCAACTCATCAGGGGATATTCGATATCGCCTATCTTTCCCATATTCCCAATCTGATCTTGATGGCCCCCAAGGATGAGAACGAACTCTGCCATATGCTCTATACCGGCTTAAAGCATAATGGCCCTATCGCTCTACGCTATCCCAAGGAAGAAGGAAGAGGAGTAAAACTGGATAGGAAACTTAGGGCTCTGCCCATTGGTAAGGCCGAAATTTTACGCAGAGGGGAAGGTTTAGTCATCTTTGCCCTGGGTTCTCTAGTCTATCCAGCGTTAAAAGTGGCAGAAGAATTGAATGCTACCTTAGTTAATCTGCGCTTCGCCAAACCTTTGGATAAAAAAATAATTACCACTTTAGCTAAGGAGTATGGTAAAATAATTGTTGTTGAAGAAGGGATTCTGGAGGGGGGAGTAGGAACAAGGGTCTTAGAGCTTTTAGAGGAAGAGGGCTTGAACAATATTAAGGTGAAATGTATCGGTCTGCCAAACGGATTCTTAGAACATGGCTCGCGCAATATCCTTCTTTCCAAGTATGGCCTTACATCTCAAGGGATATTAAAGACCATTAAGAAATGGCTAAAGAGCGCTTAGATAGACTCCTCTTTAGAAGGGGGTTCTTTTCTTCGAGAGCGAAGGCGATAAGGGCCATCCTGGCGGGAGAGGTCTATTTAGAGGGGAAGAGGATAGATAAGCCGGGAACCAGGGTGGAGAGTGGGGCAAGGATAGGGGTTAAAAAAAGAAGCCCCTATGTCAGTCGGGGAGGAGAGAAGTTAGAGAAAGCATTAAAAGAATTCAGGATTGATATAAAAGAGAAGATAACCCTGGATGCCGGGGCTTCTACTGGAGGATTCACTGACTGTCTCTTGAAACATGGGGCAAAGAAGGTCTATGCTGTTGACGTGGGCTATGGTCAGTTGGCCTGGAGATTGAGGAGGGATCCTCGGGTAGTAGTGCTGGAGAGAAGAAATATTCGTTATTTAAAAAAAGAGGAATTAAAAGAAGAAGTAGACCTCGTTACCCTGGATCTCTCTTTCATCTCCCTGACCAAAGTCTTAGAAAGAATTGACAATCTTTTGACTCTAAAAGGAGAAATTGTTACTCTTATTAAACCCCAATTCGAAGCCGGGAGAGAAAAGGTAAAGAAAGGAGGGGTAGTAAGAGATCCCGGAGTTCACAGAGAGGTAATTCTTAAGGTTATAGATAAGGCGAAAGAGATCGGTCTTAAGACAAAAGGATTAATCCCTTCACCCTTAAAGGGCCCGGCAGGAAATATAGAATATTTTATCCATTTAGTAAGAGAAGGAAAAGAAATAGAGCATATCCCAGGAAGAATAAGAGAAGTGGTTAGCCAAGCTCATGGAGGATGAATAGTGAACAAAATTGGAATTATTATCAATCCCAAAAAGCCCCAAGCAAGGGGAACCCTAAGAAAACTTGTTAATTATCTAAATAAGAGAAGAAAGTCGATCATCCTCGAAAAAATAAGCGCCAGGCTCGTTCAGCGACCCAGACTTGGAGTAAAGGATAATAGAGCCTATCAAAGATGTGATCTAATCATTGCCCTGGGTGGGGATGGAACTCTTTTGAGGGCAGTAAGGATGCTTAAAGGAAAAGAGATTCCCATTCTGGGAGTAAACCTGGGAGGGTTGGGCTTTCTTACTGAGGTTACTTTGGGTGAACTTTACAAAACTCTGAGCGACGTTTTAGCAGATAGATATCGACTGGAGAAAAGGATAGGCCTTGAGGCCACCCTCTATAGGGGGAGAAAGAGGATAGCCACATCTACTGCCCTGAACGATTGCGTAATTACCAAGGGAGTTCTTTCCCGGCTGATCAGATTGGATGCTTTCATCGGGAAAGAGTATCTCACTACTTATGCTGCAGATGGACTCATCATCTCTACCTCTACTGGGTCTACTGCCCATTCTCTTTCTGCTGGAGGACCCATCGTCCATCCGGGCATTCCAGTCATCATCCTCACCCCTATCTGTCCCCATACCTTGACCAACCGTCCCCTCATCATCTCTGGAGAAGAAGAGATCAGGATAAGGATCGCTTCTTCTCACCCAGATGTTGCCCTTACCCTGGATGGCCAGGAAGTGATTAAATTGAAGGAGAGGGATGTCATCAGAATAAGGAAGGCGCCCTCTAAGATAGGGCTCATCGTTCCTAAAAGGAAGAGCTACTATCAGGTATTAAGGAAGAAATTAAAATGGGGAGGAATCACTCCATTAAGTAGCAAGTAATAAGGAACAAGTAACAATGAAAAATTGTTCATTATTCAATGTTTAATGCTCAATGTTCAATGTTAATTCATATTACCTTACAGGAGATTTGAGTGGCTAAGATCGTAATCGATAAGGAAAGATGCAAGGGGTGTGAGTTCTGCATCCCAGTCTGCCCCAAGAACTTAATCACTATGTCCCAGAGATTAAATAGTAAAGGATATCATTCAGCCGAGCCGGTAAAGGGGGAAGAATGTACTGCCTGTGGGCTCTGCTACTTAATCTGTCCCGATATTGCTATTGAGGTCTGGAAATAGAAACAAGAAAAAGTGAGAAAGTGAGAAAAGTTAAAAAATGAAAAATGCAAAATGCAAATTCTCCGTTTCTCCGATTCTCCGATTCAAAGAAAGCGGGGTTTACCTAAAAGGAAATTGTTATGGCTAAAAAACTAATGATGGGGAATGAGGCCATTGGCGAAGGAGCAATTGCCGCCGGGTGTCGTTTCTATGCCGGTTATCCTATTACCCCCCAAAATGAACTTATTGCTTATATGGCAGAAAAAATGCCCCAGGTAGGAGGGGTCTTCATCCAGTCGGAATCGGAATTGGCAGCCATTAGTATGCTCTATGGGGC
>DRGV01000098.1 GCA_011049955.1 bacterium | reverse complement strand
GTTCCCCTAATATGTGGCTTTCCTCCCAGAACCTTGGGGTCCTTTACAATTCTACTCATCTTTCCTTCCTGTATAGAAGCCTATTGCAGTTCTCACAGGTAACGAACCTGTTGCCTTTCTTTACTTCGCTTACTATCTGGGGAGGAAGGTTCATGTGGCATCCTCCGCAGGAGGAGCCTTCCAAAGGGACGATGGCCAACCCCCCCTTCCCTTGGCGCAATCTTTCATATCGAGAGAGGGAGCTCGGACCAATTCTTTTTGCTATCTTTTGGCGGCTGATATTTATCTTGGCAATCTCCTGGTCCAGAATCTCGGTCTCTTGTTTGGCCTGCTCTTCTTCTCTGGAAAGTTCTTTCTTCTTTTCCCTCAATTCATCTTCAATTTCTTTAATCCCTTTTATTCTTCCTTCCTCTATCTCCAGGAATTCCAAGATCTCTTCTTCTGCGGCCTCATTCTTCTCCTTAGTCCGGGCAATCTCCTCTTCCAGGGCAGCATAGGCCTTATTATCCTTAACCTCGTATAACTGTCTCTGGTACTTCTTTAACTCTATCTCTCGGGCCTCAAGCTCCCCTTCCTCATGCCTTCTTTTCTTTTGCAAATCCTCCAGATCCCCCTGCGCTTCCCGAAGTTCTTGGTCTATTCTTTCCGCCCCTTCTTTAAAGGGGATGAGTCTTCGGGGAAACTCTCTCTTCTTCTCTTCCCTTTCATCGATCTGGCTATCGAGAGCCTGAATCTGGGCTAAGAGTTTTAGATCTTCTAACACATCTTTTCCTCATGGTGGGCACAGAAGGATTCGAACCTTCGACCTCTGCCATGCTTGCCCCGCACCAAATATTCTACCTGGGCACATCTGGATTCGAACCAGAGACCTTTGCGATGTGAACGCAACGCTCTAACCAGCTGAGCTATGTGCCCAAAATTTGGTGCGGGGTGAAAACACAGCACTCTAACCTACTGAGCTATGCGCCCGAAACACTGATTACCGCTGACTTTAACAAGGGGGGTAAGGAGGGTTACGGGGGGGTAAGAGGGGTAAGGGGGTAAACCCCACCCCTCATAGAGGAGCGTGGGTAAACCCTCTCTACCCTTTCAACCCCCTTCACCCTTCTATCATATATCTGCGATCATCTGCGTTTTGATCTGTGTCAATCTGCGTCGTGGTGGGCCCTGAAGGATTTGAACCTTCGACCGACGGATTATGAGTCCGTTGCTCTAACCAGCTGAGCTAAGGGCCCCTGCCTCCCTCATCCGTCCCCTTCGGGGTCGGATTCGGAGGAAATCCCAAATCCCAATATCCAAATTCCAAACAATGACCAAAATTCCAATGACCTAAACAGTCTTTGTTTTGGACATTTGGTAATTAGAATTTGTTTGTGATTTGTAATTTGTTATTTGGGATTTAAGCTTATTATTATTTTGCTGCCGTAATTATTCTATGCCCCAGTCGATGTAGCTTTTGAGTCTCTTGCTTCTTAGGGGGTGGCGAAGTTTTCTTAAGGCCTTGGCTTCAATCTGACGCACCCTCTCCCGGGTAACGTGAAAAACGGTTCCCACCTCCTCCAGGGTTCGGGGATATCCATCGTCTATGCCGAAGCGAAGCCTTAAGACTTTTGCCTCCCTCTCAGATAGTGTGAATAGAACCTTTCTTATCTCTTCCTGGAAGAGAGAAAAAGCAGTGGCCCTAGCTGGGGAGACGGCTTTCTCATCCTCAATAAAATCCCCGAATAGGCTATCCCCCTCCTCTCCAATGGGGGTCTCTAAGGAGATGGGATTCTGGGAGATTCTTAGTATCTTCTGCACCTTGGCCAGGGGAAACTTCATGGCCCTGGCGATCTCCTCTGGGGTAGGCCCCCTTCCCAGCTCCTGAACCAAGTAGCGTGAGATGCGACTCATCTTATTAATGGTCTCGATCATATGGACCGGAATTCTTATGGTCCGTGCCTGATCGGCAATGGCTCTGGTGATGGCCTGCCTTATCCACCAGGTGGCATAGGTGGAGAACTTATATCCTCTTTTATATTCAAACTTGTCTACCGCCCTCATGAGACCTATATTTCCCTCCTGAATGAGGTCTAGAAAGGAAAGCCCCCGATTCACATATTTCTTAGCGATGGAGATCACTAGCCTCAGGTTGGCCTGGACCAGGGCCATCTTCGCCAGATGCTTCTTCTCCTCCTCAACTTCAATCTTTTTGGCTAGATCCTTTAAGGTAGTAGTTTTGTGGCCGGTTCTCTTCTCTAGCTCCCGAATCTTGACCAAGAGTCTTTTGATCTCGCCACTTGTTTTTTTAAGAGACTCGAAATAATTTATTCTCTTCCTTGGTTTCTTTCTTAACTTTTTTAGGCGCTTCTTCATTCTCTCATAGGAGAGGCCACAGGTTCTTTCAATATTCTTAATTTCCCTTTCTAATTCTTCTATTCTTTGGGCATACTTCAGCACTTTCTGGGTAATTCTCTCCACTTCCCGGGGTCGAAGGCCGATCTCCTTTAAACTCTGTATAATCCTTTTCTTCTCCTCCTTCATCTTTCTCTTTAATTCTTCCCTTTTCCTCTTTCCCATCCTCTCCTGAAGGAGGCGCTTGTTGGCTCGAGTAATAAAGTTCTTTGCCCTCTTAATCCTGCTCGCCAATTGCAAGACCTTCTGGATCATCCTCTCTTCCTCTTCCTCAATGCTAGCGGCCTTTACCGAAATGTGAGAGAAGTTTTCTATTCTCGTTCTTTTCTTTTCCAGGCGAGCTGCCGTAGAGAGGACCTCATCCGGAGTAAGGGAAATCTTGAGTACAATCTCCCTTAATCTCTCCTGGGTTTCTTCCATTCTCGTCGCCAGGGCAATCTCCTGGGAGCGAGTAAGAAGGGGGGTTCTGCCCATCTGGATGAGATACATCCTCACCGGGTCCACAATTCTTCCCTCTGCCTGGGGTGGCTTTTCTAAGGGGATAGGCCTCTTCTGCCATTCCCTGACCGCTATCCCTTTCTTCTCTAAGGCAATTAGGATATCATCGATCTCACGGGAAGCGATGACCTTTGGGGGAAGGGCTTCATTCAGTTCATCCCAGGTAAGATACCCCTTCTTCTTCCCTAGGTTAACCAGTTTCTTTAGAATGCGGGAAGATATCTTTTTCTTCTTCAAGTTCTCCCCCTTTGCAACCGCTAAAACGCAAAATTTGAAACAAAAGCGCTAAAATTTTTTGTGGTTTTGGTTTCCCTTTTGTGCCTTTGTGGTTTTAGCCGCGGAAGTATTTCAAAAGTTCCAGATAACGCGTCCTCTTCTCTTGGTTGATAGCTCCCTTCCTCTCCAGAACCTCTCTTATCTCTTTCTCTAATCTCTGATATTCCAACTTTAACTTATTGTCTTTAATGGTCTTTATGAGATCATTGAGTGCCCTCTCTTTTCTGGGATACTCTCTCTTCTCCATAAGAAGGGAAGTAACCATCTGGCTCAAACTCTCGTTCTTTAACTGGTCCATTATTTTAGCCGGGGAGAGGGATTTTTCTCTGGTGCTTAAATCGAAGATTGCCTGGGCAATCCTTCTATACTCTGGGTGGATGAAATCATCCGGACCGAGCTTCTCCTGTACTAAAGAAACGAGGCTCTCATCTTGCAGAAGGAGTTGGATGAGGGAGGCCTCTGCTTTGCGGAGAAGGTCTGAGGGTTGAGAGCCTACTTTAAGGGCCTCTTTTGAAAAAGGACGGCCGCTTTTTATCTTCTTCAATTCTATCCAGAGGATCTCCTCCTCTAAGGAGAGCTCTTGGGAGAGCTGCTTTATCTCTTCCCTCTGGCGGATGAGATTCCTCTCTTTGGCTATGGTGGGAAGAAGATCCTCCGCTATAGCAATTTTTCCCTCTATGGTTTTAATATCGAACCTACTCTTAGCCAGCTGAAAACGCCACTCAATTAGAGGAAGTGCCTGGGACAAGAGCCTAGAGAAGGCCTCCCGGCCCTTATCCTGAATGAAGGTATCCGGGTCATAACCTTTAGAGAGAGAGATCACCTTTACCTTTACCCCCTGCTCTAAGAAGAGATCTAGACCCCTTAGGGTGGCTTGAACCCCAGCAGCATCAGCATCATAGAGCATGGTAACCTGAGGGGAGAACCTTTTCAGAAGATAGACCTGTCCCGTAGTCAGGGAGGTTCCCATAGAGGCAATAAAATTCTGAAATCCTTCCTGATGAGGCAGGATGACGTCCATATAGCCCTCAACAACGACCGCCCCCTCCTTAGAGCGAATGGCTTCTTTGCTAAAGTTTAATCCATATAGTATTCTTCCCTTATCATAGATTGGAGTCTGGGGGGAGTTGAGGTACTTCGGTTCCCCTTTCCCTAAGATCCTTCCCCCAAATCCCACTACCCGATCCTGGGTATCAAGGATGGGGAAGATGATTCGACTCCAAAAGTAAGGCTTTCCCTGAGAGGTTAAAAGACCTCCTTTTATCAATAATTCTCTACTGAAGCCTTTCTCCTTGAGCTGGGATAGGAGCTCATCCCAGGAGGAAGGGGCATAACCCAACCTAAACTTCTCCATGGTCTCTCTTGCCAGTCCCCGTTCCCTGAGATACTCAAGGGCCCTCTTTCCTGAAGGAGTATCTACCAGGGAATTAGAGAAGTAATCAGCAGCTATGCTATTTACCCTATATAACCTCTCCTTCTCCTGGACACGGACCCCCTCTTCCCTGGTCGCCATGGGTAGGGGAATCCCGGCCTTCTTGGCTAACCTCCTCACCGCTTCGGGGAATGAGATATTCTCATACTTCATTAAGAAGTTGAAGACATTTCCCCCGATGGAACAGCCAAAACAATGGAAGATCTGCTTCTCCGGACTGACTATAAAGGAGGGGGTTTTCTCGGTATGGAAGGGGCATAATGCCTTGAAGTTTCTTCCCGTCTTCCTCAATACCGCATAGTCCCCGATGACAGAGACGATATCATTCGCCTCCCGGATTCTATCTAAGAGAGCATCAGAAATCCTGCCATTCATCCTTTTCACCTAATATTAGAAAATTTGTTTTTCGTTATACGTTGATGGGTTGCGCTGCTCGTTTCGTCTTACGTCTATCGGTTGCGTCTTTTCACGAAAAACGTTTGACGATGGCCGTAACGAGTTGCGTAACCGCAACCGTTTGACGTAATCTACAACTTGTGGCCTGAAGCCAGTTATTTCTTGTGTTTGTATCTTCTGAATCCGGAACAAGGAATAATCTTCAGTCTTTCCTTCTTCTCTATCTCATCGAGCAAAAGGTTCAACCCCAAGGTGTCGCTTGCCATATGGCCGGCAACGATGATATTGATGTGATGCTTCTCCGCCTCTTTATAGTGCTTCTCAGAGATATGCATGCCCACAATGGTTCCCACCCCGGCCGTAGAGAGTTTTTCAAATATTTTCTCTGACCCTTCTGTTCCTCCGGTCATATCGACAAATATCTTTCCGGCGCTCCTTCCCTTCTTTCCGATGATCACTTTGGGGCCGGCATTGTTCCTGAAGGATTCTTTATATTCTGGGATTCTTTTTAGGATCTCCATCACCTCTTCCACAGTATCTGGCTTCTCTTTATCCATAATCCTCTTCAAATAGGTGGCCACCATGTTATCTGCTGGGGTATGGATACATAGGAACGGGATATCCAGAAGCCTGGCCATATCCACAGCCCTCATATGATTGACCGGAAGGACCTTCCTCTCCACCTCCTTTATCCTGGGTTCCAATAGATCCTCGGCCACATTGATCGGAATGCCATACTGGGATAGGATCTGGGCCTGCATCCCCATTACCTCATAGAAAGAGGCATAGGCCCTCCCCGCAGGGTGATGGGAGAGGGATAGGTCTATCTTCTTTCCCTGAGCGCGCAATCTATCCGCTAAGAGGAGTTCCCCCTCCCCAATATCTATTCCGGCCAGGAGGGTCTTCACCTCCCCATTCGGATCTCCATAGAGTATCCTGGTATCACTATAGGGATGGGTAAGTTTTTCCAGATCGAAGTCCCTCTTCTCTTCTTTTGATGATTTATCATACTCTTTCCTTATTCTCTTCAGGACCTTCTCTACCTCTCTCTTCCCCCGGGGATCATTTGCCATTCCTTTTTCCACTGCCAATCTATAGATTTTTTCTAGCTTCATCCCGTTAGACCTCCTTTTTCTATTTTAAGGTACCGGAATTTTAATAAGTAAAAGACGGCGGAGAGCAAAGCGCGCCGTTGTAATTTCAATTAGACGGCGGAGAGCGAAGCGCGCCGTTATCTGTCGCTAGACAGAAACGGGGCAAGCGAAGCGCGCCGTTGTAATTTCAATTAGACGGCGGAGAGCGAAGCGCGCCGTTGTAATTTCAATTAGACGGCGGAGAGCAAAGCGCGCCGTTATCTGTCGCTAGACAGAAACGGGGCAAGCGAAGCGCGCCGTTATTTTAAAACTTCTCCAAGCTTTTTCTCTACTTTCTTATATTCTTTGGGCAGGTTCTCTATTTTCTTCTTGGCCTCTTCAATCATCTCTTTGCCCTTTTTGTATTCCCCGGCTCTTGTTTGTATTTCCTCTTTAGTTTTGGAGGCCTTCTTAAATAAGGCCTGAAAATCGAAGGAATACTTTCCAGGAAAGATTTTCAGTATCGCAGGAGCCAAGCTTCTTACTGGTTCCGCCAGAATTGCCTTATTGAACTCTCTCTCTAATCCCTCCTGTATGCTGGGAAAGCCTGAAGAAAAAATGAGAGCGACATTAAGGAGGAGGCTTACGATAAGAGCCAGTTTCAGGACTCCAAATCCTCCGCCTCCGATAATGTCTAACCACCTTATAGCCAAGAATCTGGTTGCCCGGCGCAAGAAGAGGCCTAAAAGATAGCAGACTCCAGCAACAACTAAAGAGATTAGAAGAAATCCAACGCCGTTGGCTACCATAACCGGCCAGTTAAAGAGGCTTACCAGGTAATTTCCCAAGGCCTTGAAGTAATGGAAGGCAATGATAGCCGCCAAAACAATCCCCAGTAACTGAAAGACCTCTCTGAAGAAGCCCTTGAATAGTCCTCTGATCAAGCCATAGGCCAAAGCAATAATGATTATTCCATCCAGCCAATTCATTTACCCTCACTCTGTTCGGGAGTTTACAGTAACCAGTTTACAGTTTTATTAAACACTAAGTTATTTAATCTTTAAAATCCGTGTTTGTGATTTGGGTCATTTGGTCATTGTATATTGTTTGTGGTTTGTGATTTGTAATTTGGTGCTTAATCATTTTGCATAGATTCGTGTTTTGTAAGTTTTTCTTTGACTAGCTGACTGATTACCTTGCCTTCTGCCCTTCCCTTAACCTTTACCATGACAGCGCCCATTACCTTTCCCATATCCTTGGGATCCTTGGCGCCCACTTCTTCAATGGTCTCTTCTATTATTCTTCCCAGTTCCTCTGGAGAAAGTTCTTCGGGCAAATATTCCTTGATAATCTCAAGTTCTCTCGTTTCTTTCTCCACCAGTTCTTCTCTCTTGCCCTTCTTATATCCTTCGATAGCCTCTTTTCTCTTCTTGGTTTCAGAGCTTAAGGCCCCTATGAAATCAGACTCTTTCAGTTCCTTATCCTTCCCCTTAGCAATCTCCAGGTTTTTAATCGCTGCTAAGAGGAGGCGAATGGTGGAGAGCCTCAAGGTATCCTTTTCTCTTAAGGCCTTCCTCATATCCTCATTCAACTTCTCCTTTAGATTCATCTTCTCCCTCTTCCTCCTGCTCCTCTTCCCGTCCCTCTTCCTCTTTCTATTCTTCCTCTCCGTGCTCGAGCAAGCCTTTTTCTCCTGCGCTTCTCAGCCTCGATCCTCTTTCTCCTTTTCTTTTCAGAAGGCTTCTCGTAATGCCTTCTCTTCTTTGCCTCAGAGAGAATGCCCGATCTCTGGAGTGCTCTTTTAAATCTCCTCAGGGCCTCTTCAATGGATTCATGCTCTCTTACTTCTATCTTCGCCATTCAATAAACACCTCCTTCTTTAGTTCGGAGCACGCTCACCCTTACGGGTTCGCTTGAGTTCGGTGTTCGGAGACTCCCAACTCCGAACTCCTAACTCCGAACTTTCTGAATTCGTATTGCTTCGCATTCTATTAACCTGGGGGCCAGCCGAGCCTTCTTCCTCCCAAGAGATGGAAGTGGATATGGAAGACCTCCTGGCCAGAATCCGGACCACAGTTGGCTACTACCCGGAAGCCACACTGGGCAGTGGACTTCTCTTTGGCTAATTTATTGGCCACTAAATAGATGTGGCCGATTAGTTCCTTCTCTCCCTCACCCAAATCTAAGAGAGTCGAAATATGTTTCTTGGGAATGATTAAAAGATGGACCGGTGCTTGAGGGTTGATATCCTTTATAGCAATCATTCTATCATCCTCGTAGACTATCTCGCTCGAGATCTCCTTCTTTATGATCTTACAGAAAAGACACTCCTCCATCATAGTCTCCTTTTAATCTCCCTATTGTTAATCCAGTTAGCCGGTTACCCGGTTAGCCAGTCAAAACTGGTAAACAGGCAAACTGGTCAACTGGCTAACATACCTATGACATATCCTTGCTTTATCTTACCAATTTTTACCTTAACTATTTTATTTACCAAGTTCTCTGGACCATTAAAGGCTACTCTAATATAGTTATCGGTGAGGCCAGTCAAATAGTTATTCCTTCTTCCCTTTTCAACGAGAACCTCTAAGGTCTTACCCAAAAATAGCCTACTGAATTCTTCTTGCATTTTTAAGGATAGCCCTAATAATCTTTCACTCCTTTCCTTGCTCTCTTGTTCCTCTACCTTTCCTTTAAGTTGAGCAGCAAGCGTTCCGGGACGAGGAGAGTATCTAAAGACGTGCATCTTAGCAAACTTCATCTTTTTGGCAAAGTCATAGGTATTCTCAAATTCTTCTTTCTCTTCTCCTGGAAAGCCGACCATAATATCAGTGGTAATTGCCACCCCTTTCATTTTCCCCCTGATTTTCTCTATTAAATCTCGATAATAAAAAGTGGCATAAGGCCGATTCATTACTTTTAGAATTTTATCATCTCCACTCTGCAAGGGGATATGGAGATGAGGGCAGACCTTGGAAAACTGGGCAATTCTATCTATCAATTCCTCATTCAAATCCCTGGGTTCTATAGAACTCAATCTAATGCGCCTAAGACCTTCTATCTCATGGGTTTTCTTCAAGAGCAGCGCAAGAGTGAAGCCATTGTTTAGATCCTCTCCCCAGG
>DRGV01000097.1 GCA_011049955.1 bacterium | reverse complement strand
GGATGAGAAGGGGAGTTAGGATAGCGAGAAGTGTTTTTCTTTTAGACATAGATGGATCTCCCAAAAGTTATGCTTTTTTCTTACGATCTTAATATATCATAGTTTCTTTAAGAATGCAAGGAAAATTTTAATGCATTCAATTTCTCTTGTAGTTCTTTCAACTTTTCTCTAAGATCTTTTAAGCCTTCTGCTTCTTTTAGGGTTATCCTTCCTCCTCCGGAGATCCCGGCCACCGGGTTCTCAGGAAAGGCCACAATCTCCTCTCCCGCAAAGGAAGGTTGTGAATTAAAGATTCCTGATAGGAATAGAATGAGCACTAAGATTATTGAAAGGACTTTCTTCCCTCTTTTCATAATCCTAAGTCCTCTTTAGTAAAACCATATTTTTTGCCTTCTCTAATCAAGTCCTCATCAGTTATTCCTGCTTTTTCCATCCATTCTGATGATCTTTTATCTGTCTCTTTCTCTAAATAAGCGATTCTTTCTTTATCCTTCTGGGTTAACTCTTTACTGTCTTTAGCACGTAGGCCTTTGAGTTCTTTCTCCAGCTTTTCAAACTCAGTTCGCTCAATCCGTTTTTGAATTCCTTTATAACCAGGATCAAGTTCCAAGGTTTTTTGAAACTCTTTAATTGCTTCATCATATCTTTCTTCAAGAGAATAATACCATCCCAGGTTATAGTGTGGCTCTGGATAAGTGGGATCTAACTCAATTGCCTTCTTCCAGGATGTTTCTGCTTTTTTAAACATATCTTTAGTACGATATTTAGTACGATAGAGATTTCCCAGTTGAGAATAGGCTTTAGCAGAATTGGGGTTTATCTCTATGGCTTCCTTACATTTCTCTATTGCTTTATCTACCGCTTTTTTATTATCATAACCCTTCAGAGCCATAAGGATACTTATTTCGCTAAGTAATCTCTCTTCTGGCTCTAACGTTGCTAAGTACTTATTGACTTGATAACGAAAGTTTATGATAAGCCCAACTACCACAACTACAATTACCACTACAACTATTAAGAGCGCTTTTAAAAGTTTTTTCTTCTTCATAGTTTCATCTCCTAAGTCTCTATATTATTTTTGACTCTTATTGTCTTCACTATGGTAAATCTCCCAAAAAGCGATGATTTTTTCTTGCGATTTTAATATAACATAGTCTCATCAAAGGACACCAAGAAAATTTCAAAAATAATAATAGCCAGAATGCCAAGGGGATAGAGATCCTAATACCCAGATCTAGAATATCCTTTCAACCAGTGCCATGAGATGCTTATTGAGAGATAGGATAACGGGAGCAAAGACCAAGGAGACGATGGCCATAAGTTTCAACAAAATATTTAAAGAGGGTCCGGCGGTGTCCTTGAAGGGATCCCCTACCGTATCTCCAATAACGGCGTCCTTATGGACCTGAGAACCCTTCCCTCCTAAATTTCCTTCTTCAATGTACTTCTTGGCATTGTCCCAGGCACCACCCGCATTGGCGAGCATAATAGCCAGGGGAACACCGGTCACTAAGGAACCGATGAGAAATCCTCCCAGGGTCTCCACTCCCAAAAGAATGCCGATGATAAAAGGAATGATGACCGCCATCACTCCGGGAACAATCATCTCCCTTAAGGCTCCCCGGGTAGTGATATCCACACACTTGTAGGAGTCGGGCATCACCTTCCCCTCCATAAGGCCCTTTATTTCCTTAAACTGCCTCCTCACCTCTTCCACCACCTTATGAGCCGTCCTTCCCACGGCCTGCATAGTCGCCGAGCAGAAGAGGAAAGGAACCATCCCTCCTATGAATAGTCCCGCTACCACCTTGGCCTTGAGGCAGTCGATGAGGGTAAGGTCCACTACTTTAGAATAGGCGACGAATAAAGCAAGAGCGGTCAGGGCAGCAGAACCGATGGCAAATCCTTTTCCAATGGCAGCCGTGGTATTTCCTACAGTATCCAGTCTCTCCGCCCTTTTACGAACCTCAGGTCCCATACCAGCCATCTCAGCAATCCCAGCCGCATTATCGGCAATGGGACCATAGGCATCGACCGCCACGGTCATACCCGTTATGGATAACATCCCAATGGCAGATAATGCTATTCCAAATATCCCTTCTAACCAATAAGCGATGATGGTCGCCAGGCCGATGGCCACCATGGGAAGAGCGGTAGATCTCATTCCCACTGCCATGCCCTGAATGATATTGGTTGCAGGGCCAGTAGTTGTTGCCTGGGCGATCTGGCGTACTTCTTTCCCTGAGGTGTAATACTCGGCGGTGAATCCCACAACGAGGCCCGCTACCAGACCGGCTAAAACACTGAAAAAGGTATTGAATATCTTCCAGGATTCGTTATACCAGTAGGTAGTTAGAATGAAGGCTCCCATTATCAGGGCCAGGGCGCTGGATACCATGCCATTGCGCAGCGCTCTCTGGGGATCCTGGCCCTCCCTCATCCTCACGAAGAATACCCCAATGATAGAAGCAAAGATTCCCCAGCCAGCCAAGAGCAGGGCAAGCATCATCCCTTTGGTATTGAATGCTGCGGCGGCAATGATCAAACAGGCGATAATGGCCCCCACATAGGATTCATATAGATCAGCCCCCATGCCTGCTACATCCCCTACATTGTCGCCCACATTATCAGCAATGACCGCTGGATTTCGAGGGTCATCCTCTGGTATCCCTTTCTCAACCTTCCCTACCAAGTCCGCCCCGACATCTGCGGCCTTAGTAAAGATTCCCCCTCCCACCCTGGCAAATAAGGCCACCAGGGAAGCGCCCATAGAAAATCCCACGATGAGTGAAGTAGCCTCTATAATTCTATCTGATAATTCCATCACTCCTTTGCCAATGAAGAGTAGGAAGACCAGGGAGAGGCCCAATAGGCCAAGGGAGACAACAGAGAGGCCCATCACCGCCCCTCCAGGAAAGGCGATGGAGAGCGCCTCGTTGAAGCTCTTCTTCGCTCCCTGGGCGGTGCGGGCATTGGAGCGGGTGGCGATCTGCATCCCAAAGTAGCCAGCTAAGAGGGAGAAGAAGGCACCTACTAAGAAAGCCAAGGCGGTCTTCTTCGCCACAGCGAAGAAAAGGATCAGGGCGATGGCCAGGATGAAGAAGGCGATCACCTTATACTCTCGATATAAGAAGGCCATGGCTCCCCGATGAATGCTATCCGAGATCTTGATCATCTTCTCACTTCCCGCATCCTTCCTTAGTATCCTGCGGGAAAGAATGAAGACAAAGAAGAGGCCCACTACCCCGCTGGTCAGGGCAGCTACTAAAGAGGTTAAATCACCAAAGACTGGAATCATTTCTCCCTCCCTTCGCTCGGAAGTTAACAGTTTACAGTAACCAGTTTACAGTAAAAAAATAGAAGAGCATCAGATAACCAGTATATCAAAAATCCGAAGCACGAAATCCTAAATCCGAAACAAATCCGAAATCCAAATGTTCTAAATTCAAAACCGTTTTGGGCATTGCTTGATTATTCAGGCTTTCTCCAATGCCCCATATTTTTTCTAATGACTTTTTTCTGGTTTTATTTTGGGGGTTTATCCGGGGTTATATCCCATATTTCTTCTAGAGTGCGTCCTGTTACTGGTTTTCTTTTGACCTTTCTATTACCCGTTATTCTGTTATATCCGCCTGAATATTTAGGATACACAATATAGAACACTATCGCCGCAAAAGCAATAAGTAGAATGATTTGGAAGAAAGTTTTCCACTTCACACTTTACCTCCCCCTATTATCTATTTAGTTTACTTATTAATCCCTGTTCACCGATCACTGATAACCGATCACTGATCACTGTAAACTGTCTGAAGCTTGCAGCCTGTAACCTGCAGCTTGCAGTTTATAACCGTTCCACTGTCGACCTGTCTAACTGTCAGACTGTTTACCGGTTACTGGTTACTCATGTTATACTTGTTCATAGCAGGGATAATCCCTTCTTCCACAAGGAGGATTAGAGCCTCCCCTGCTCTATCAATTGCTTTTTTAATTAGTAAATTTTCTTCTTTGGTAAAATTTTGAAGGACGTACTCTTTAGGATTCATCCCCTGAGGAG
>DRGV01000096.1 GCA_011049955.1 bacterium | reverse complement strand
CGCTCCCCAGAAGAAGATAGAGGCCTTTCTTAAGATAAGGAAAAAAGACCAGCTGAAGACAATAGATGCGAACGCCACTTATATTAGAAACCTCGCTCGGGTATCCAGGATAGAGATGGGTCCCGATGTCGGGAAGCCTATTTCCTCCGCCAGTGCCGTAATCGGTGAGATAGAAATCTGGGTACCCCTTAAAGGATTAATTGATCTAAATAAAGAGAGAAAGCGAATAATGCGCCAGATAAGTAGGATAGAAGAGGAATTGAAAAGGGCAAAAAAGAAATTGAAGAACAAAGAATTCTTAAGCAAAGCCCCGGAGAAGGTGGTTACTAAGGAGAGAGAGAAGGAAAAAGAATTTAAAGAGAGATTAAAAAAGTTACGTAAAAACTTAGAAAGTCTGCAACCGCAAAAGCGCAAAAGGTATAGTTGAATTAGGAAAATAGTAAATTAGTTGGATTAGTTGAACTAGTTGCCCAAAAATCCACCTAATCCACCTAATGTACTAATCCAACTCGTCTTGTGTTTCGGTAGTTGTAAGAGAGGTATTATAAGGAGAGAGAGGGATTTAATATGAATCTGACTATACTGATAAATGAAAAGCTTGGCTGGATATTCGTCATTGGTCAAATCATTATTATCTATGGCCTCTTTATCCTGGTGCAGAAGAAGATAGAAGAGAAGAGAGGAAAAAAACCTTGACAAATTTCTTTTTTGTGATAACATGATATTGAAGAAACAAGGGAGGTAAGAAATGAGGATAGTTAAGATATTTGTGCTTATGCTCGTCTCTATCTTATTGACGAGTGCCGCCTTTGCCCAGAGAAAAGCGGTAATAACCCCAGATCATCCTGCCTATAAGAATAAATTAGCAGCAGAGGCCAGAAAATTTAAGAAAGCTAAAACTTTAGAAGAAAAAGCCCTGGCCCGGACCGAGTTTGCCAATAGACGGGTGGCTGAAATGGAGGCCGTGGTTAAGAAAGGAAAGCCAGAGTACGTGGAAGGACTTGCTAAAAGGTATAATCGGGCAATTGAGAAAGCCAATCAGACAATCGAGAAGGGGATGAGAGAGGGAAAGGATATGACCAAGGCTCTTCAGGCAGTGGATAAAGGAACGGCAAAGCATCTCGAAGTATTAAAGAGAGTCCTGAATAAAGCTCCAAAACAGGCTAAGCCCGCCCTTCGCCATGCCCTCCAGGTCTCTCGTCACGGAAGGGAGACCGCCCTGTCAAACCTGCAGAAACAAAGAAGAAAACCAGCTAAGCCAAAGGGCAAACTAGAGAAGAAGAGAAGGTTCAGAAGAAGAGGCAAACCTGAAGGCAAAGGCGGACTCAAAGGTAGAGGAGGTGGCCGAGGAAAGAAGTAAGCACCTCAAGATATCCCCTTCGGGGATACTTCCATAGGGGCTTTGCCCCTCTGGTGTTCCGTCCCGATTCACTGGATCGGAACTCCACTGTCACCCCTTGGGGGGAAGCAGATTCTTTCCCCCAAACCCCCTAATCATCGGTATCGGAATTTATTAAAATTCCGATACCTCAAATTAATTCTAAAATAAGAACCTGACTTCGTCAGAACCTTGTTTTATTCGCTTCGCTCGTAAAATTAATGAAAGGTCCCGAATATAGACGACGCGCGAAAGCTTGCCTCGTCCAATAAGGAATTATTCCTTATTAGCGGGGCTTTTGTTGTTATTGAGCAAAAGTTGTGGTAATATATTAATATTAAATCCGAAATCCTAATATCTAAATCCTAAACAATATCTAAATTTAAAATTCAAATGCTCTAAACAATGTTTTAAATTTTGGTCATTTGTGCTTTGGATTTGTTTAGAATTTAGGATTTCGTGCTTAGAATTTACCGAACAGCGTGAGGCTCAGGATGCCGAAGTTCAAATTAGTTTCCGATTATAAACCAAAGGGGGATCAGCCCCAGGCGATCCGAGCCCTGAATAGGGGTCTTGATAAAGGGATGAAGCATCAGACCCTCTTGGGGATTACCGGTTCGGGAAAGACCTTTGCCATGGCCAATGCCATTGCCCATATCCAGAAGCCCACCCTCATTATCTCCCACAATAAGACCTTAGCCGCCCAGCTATACTCTGAGTTCAGGGGCTTCTTTCCTGAGAATGCAGTAGAATACTTCGTCTCTTACTACGATTACTATCAGCCAGAGGCCTACATTCCCCAGACAGACACCTATATCGAGAAGGATAGTTCCATAAATGATGAGATCGACAGATTGAGACTAAAGGCCACCAGTTCCCTTATGTCCCGGGATGATGTGGTCATCGTGGCCAGTGTTTCCTGTATCTATGGATTGGGCTCTCCCGATGAGTATAAAGAGTTATTGGTCTTCTTAGAGAAAGGAGAAGAGATAACCAGAGAAGAAATACTAAAGAGGTTGGTGAGCATCCAGTATGAGAGGAACGATATCGACTTTGCCCGGGGACGGTTCCGAGTGAGGGGAGACACGGTAGAGATATTTCCTGCCTATTCTGAATATGCCTATCGTATAGAATTATTCGGGGATGAGGTGGAGAGAATTACCCAGATAGACCCTTTGACTGGGAAGAAAATCACTGACTGCAAGAAAGCCATCGTCTATCCGGCAAAGCACTTCGTCACCACTCCTTTCCGCTTAGAAAGAGCCATGAAATCCATTGAAGAGGAGCTAAGAGAGAGGCTGGCTGAGTTGCGCAGTCAGAATAAAGTGCTCGAGGCCCAGAGGTTAGAGACCAGGACCAAGTATGATTTAGAAATGATGGCCGAGATCGGCTACTGTACCGGGATAGAGAACTATTCCCGGCATCTATCCGGTCGTCTACCGGGGACGAGGCCCTGGTGCCTCTTGGATTACTTTCCTGAAGATTTCTTACTCATTATCGATGAATCCCACCAGACGATACCCCAACTGAACGGGATGTATAATGGTGATATCTCAAGGAAGAAGACCCTTGTGGAGCATGGATTCCGACTTCCCAGTGCTTTAGATAATAGACCCTTAAAGTTCAAAGAGTTTGAAAGGTTGATGCCCCCAACCATATATGTCTCGGCTACCCCCGGGCCATACGAAATAGAAAAGAGTGAACAGATCGTGGAGCAGATCATAAGGCCCACGGGATTGATCGATCCCAAGATCTCTGTAAGACCAACAAAGAATCAGATTGACGATTTAGTTGAAAGAATAAAAAAGAGAGTCAAGAATAAAGAGAGAGTCCTGG
>DRGV01000095.1 GCA_011049955.1 bacterium | reverse complement strand
TCTCCTCAAGCATGATTAAGGAAGTGGTGAGTTTCGGTGGTTCGTTATGTGATTTAGTTCCCCAGGCGGTAGAGGAGAAGCTTAAAGAGAAATTAGCTAAGGACACTAAGCGCTAAAAAGTTATCCAGTTACCCAGTTAACCAGTTATCCGGTTTAAAACTGGCAAACTGGCCGACCGGAAAACAGGCAAATAGATAATGGATTTATTAGAAAAGATTAGAGAAAGAGCGAGGAAGAGCCCCAAGAGGATTGTTCTTCCTGGGGGCGAGGAAGAGAGAATGATTAAAGCAACTGCCCGAATTCTGAAGGAGGGCATAGCAGAGATAATCCTTCTGGGAGAAAAATCAAAAATAAAAAACGAAGTCCAATCTTTAAAGGTGAATATTGAAAAAGCAAAAATTATTGAGCCAGAGAAATCAGAACAATTAGAAAATTATGCGGATACCTACTTTGAACTTAGAAAAGAAAATGGAATAAGCAAGGATGAGGCTCTTTCTATTATGAAGGAGCCTCTCTTTTATGGGACCATGATGGTTAAGAAGGGCGAAGCAGATGGTTCGGTATCTGGAACAGTCCATACTACGGCAGAGACCATAAGACCGGCTCTACAGATCATAAAGACTACCCCTGGAGTGAAGAAGGTATCGAGTTCCTTTTTAATGATCTTAAAGGATGAGAAATTTGGAGAGAATGGGGCGTTGATCTTTGCCGACTGCGCCATTCTTCCTGATCCAAATGAAGAGGAATTAGCAGATATTGCCATTGCTTCAGCCAATACGGCAAAAGATTTAATGAATTGTGAACCAAGAGTGGCCATGCTCTCCTTTTCCACAAAGGGCAGCGCCAGCCATGAATTAGTAGATAAGGTAAGAAGGGTAACAGATATAATTAAAAGGAGAGAACCACACCTTTTGATCGATGGGGAGCTACAGGCAGATGCTGCTCTTATTCCAGAGGTCGCTTCTCAGAAGGCGCCGAAAAGCTCCCTTGCGGGAAGGGCAAATGTTTTAATCTTTCCTGGTCTAAATTCTGCAAACATCGGGTATAAGTTGGTTCAGAGATTGGCTGGTGCCCAGGCCATCGGTCCCATCCTTCAGGGATTGGCAAAACCGGTGAACGATCTCTCCCGGGGCTGTAGTGTTGAAGATATCATCAATCTGGTAGCCATTACCTCCCTTCAAACTTGACAAATTTCTTCATTCTGTTAGAATGACAAAAGGAGCAGATATGAATAGAAGAGTAATCATAATAGGTACTCTATTGCTACTAGCGGGAATGGTTATCTTGGCCTTTAAAGAGAAGCCTTTAAGTGAAATGGCTCTTCTTAAAGGCATGGTTATTATTCTGCAGTTGCCCAAGAGAAGGCATTCTAAGTCGAGAAGGGATAAGAGGAGGGCGAACTGGAAGTTGAGAACAGTGAATCTATCCCGTTGTCCCCAGTGTGGGGCTCCCAAACTTCCCCATCGGGTATGCCCAGGATGTGGCTACTACGAGGGAAGGGAAATCATCCCTCCCAAAAAGAAGAAGGAGAAGAAGGGGTGAATAGCAAAAGATGTAGGATGAATATAGCAAAAGGTGCGGGATGAAGATTGCTCTGGATGCCATGGGAGGAGACCGGGCTCCGGAAATAATAGTTGAAGGAGCCATTCAGGCTTTAAAAGAATACAGAGATTTAGAAGTAATCCTCATCGGGAATGAGAAGAGGGTAAAGAAGGAATTAGCCAAATATTCTGTCAAGGGACTCCCCCTCTCCATTGTCCATGCTCCCCAGGTACTGGAGATGGATGAGTTGCCCACCACCGCTCTACGTAAGAAGAAAGATTCTAGTATTATGGTAGCGGCCAGGCTGGTGAAGGAAAAAAAGGCCCAGGCCATCGTTTCTGCCGGGAATACCGGAGCAGCCATGGTGGCCACTAAGGTGGTCTTAGGGACACTGGAGGGAATAGAGAGGCCAACCATTGCTACCTTGATGCCTAACATACACGGGGTCTCAATACTGACCGATGTGGGAGCGAATGTGGACTGTAAACCTCAACATCTTTTCCAGTTCGCCATCATGGGGAATACCTATGCTAAAGAAATCCTGGAAATAGAAAAACCCAGGGTTGGGCTTTTAAGTGTGGGGAAGGAGAGGGTCAAGGGAAATGAATTAACCAAGACCACCTATGATTTATTAGAAAAGACCTCTTTAAATTTCATTGGAAATGTTGAAGGAAGGGATATCTTTAATGGCTCTGTGGACGTCATTGTTTGCGATGGCTTCATAGGCAACGTAGTCTTAAAGACCGCAGAGAGCCTGGCCGAGACCATTCAGGGCATGCTCAAGAAAGAGATAAAAAAGAATCTATTACGCAAACTTGGTGCCCTGCTATCAACGGGAGCCTATCGGGCGCTGAAGAAAAGGATAGATTACTCGGAGTATGGGGGAGCGCCACTTCTGGGGATTAACGGGGTATGTATCATAACCCATGGCGGAGCCCCAGCCTTAGCAATAAAGAATACTCTGAGGGTAGCGGGTGAATTCATCAACCATAAAGTGAATACCCACATTGTAGAGGACATTAAGGAAGAGAAGATATGAGGTCGGCTAAGATTGTCGGTGTTGGCTCTTTTGCTCCACCAAAGGTGTTGACTAATAAAGACCTGGAGAAGATGGTTAATACCTCTAATGAGTGGATTATGGAGAGAACGGGGATAAAAGAGCGCCACATCGCAGATGATAAGACAGCCGCCTCGGATATTGGTCTTGAAGCAGCCAGGCGAGCCTTGAAAGATGCCCGGGTGAAACCAGAGGAACTGGACTTAATTATCGTTGCTACTATTACTTCAGACATGCTCTTTCCTTCCACTGCCTGCCTCATTCAGGATAGATTGGGGGCAAAAAAGGCCGCGGCCTTTGATCTGAAGGCTGCCTGCTCTGGTTTCATCTATGGCCTCTCTGTTGCTCGGGGGTTCATCGCCTCTGGGGAGTATGATACTATCCTGGTTATTGCCTCTGAGGTTCTATCCAAGATCACGGACTGGGAGGATCGGGCTACCTGCATTCTCTTTGGTGATGGAGCAGGAGCAGTAGTGTTGAAGCCGACCAAAAAGGGGCAGGGCATCCTTTCCACTTACCTTCGGGCAGATGGAGGGAACTGGAACCTCCTCTGGGTCCCGGCTGGTGGTTCACGTATCCCGACTACTCGGGACTCCATAGACAAAAAACTCCATTACATGAAGATGGAGGGGAATAGGGTCTTTAAAATTGCGGTCCAGTCCATGACTGCGGCTGCCATCGAAGGATTGAAGAGAGCGGAGGTGAGAATAAAAGATCTTTCTCTGCTCATCGCCCATCAGGCAAACCTAAGGATTATCAATGCCGTAGCCAAAAGGCTGAGTCTTCCTCCGGAGAAGGTTTTTATTAATCTCGACAGATATGGTAATACCTCTGCAGCCTCCATCCCTCTTGCCCTGGATGAGGCGGTGAAGAGGGGAAGAATAAAGAGAGGAGACTTGGTTATCTTAGTGGCCTTTGGCGGTGGCTTTACCTGGGCCTCTTCTGTTATAAGGTGGGAAAGAATATCGTTAAAAAGTTACCTGGCTCGTTTTGGTCATCGTCTAACCTCGTTGACAACAAGACACCAGTCTACTGACAAGTAGGAGTTTTTCATGACAAAGATTGCCTTTATCTTTCCCGGGC
>DRGV01000094.1 GCA_011049955.1 bacterium | reverse complement strand
TTGCCTAAAGTAGAGGTGGATGTGGTTGATGACCAAGGTCGCTCGCTCAAAAGGGGAGAGGTGGGTGAACTTGTTGTCAAGGGACCGAATGTCATGAGAGGATACTACAACCTTCCTCGAGAGACAGAGGAGACCCTAAAGAGGGGTTGGCTCTATACCGGAGATCTTGCTAAGATGGATGATGAGGGATATATCTATATCGTTGACCGCAAGAAGGATATGATTATTGTGCGTGGCCTGAACGTCTATCCTCGGGAGGTGGAGGAGGTATTATACTCTCATCCGGCCATCGCTGAGGCAGCGGTCGTTGGAGTAAAGGATAGGACGAAAGGAGAAGTACCCAAGGCCTTTCTTGCTCTGAAAGAAGGTAAAAGCATCTCCAAGAAGGAGATCATCAAGTACTGTCAGGAGAAGTTAGCTTCCTATAAGGTCCCCCATAAGATAGAGTTCAGGAAAGAACTCCCCAAGACCTCGACAGGCAAAATACTAAAAAGAGCCCTAAAAGAGAGTACCACTGAGAACACAGAAGGGCAGACCTCGTAGATACAAAGTTATCAACGGGACAAGCGAGAAAGTGGGAAAGTGAGTGGTGAATGGGAATCGGGGAAACGGGGAAACGGGGAGTCGGAGAAGGGGAAAAGTGAGAGGCGGGACGGGAGAGGAAGTCGATAGTCAATAGTCGGTGGATGGTGGACAGAGTAGCCATCAAGCTATCGAGGACAAGTATCCAGGATCAAGGATCCAGTATCTGTGTATAAAAGAGGGAGAAGTTGGCTAAGATAGTCATTGTTGGATTGGGAACAGCGGGAATAAGCGTCTGCTTAACCATCAGGAAAAAGTACCCTAAGAATGAGGTTACAATCATTGATAAGAAGGAATTTGACTTATTACATTCTTGTGGCCTCCCTTTCCTTTTAGATGGAAGAGTAGACTCTCCGGAAAAGTTGAAATATACCTTAAAGATCTCTGGAATAAAGAAGTATCTAAATTGTGAAGCAATCAGGATTATTCCTGAGAAGAAGGACATCGAAACAAAGAATCTGAAGAGTGGCGAAAGGGAGAATGTCTCCTATGACTCCCTAATCCTTGCTACGGGAACCACTCCCTTTATTCCTCCTATTCCAGGACTAAGAGAGTTAAAAGACAAAAGAGCCTTTACCATCGGAGATTTGGAGGGTGTGGCGAGATTAAAGGAAGTGGCCAAGAAGGCAAAGAGGGCCTTAGTCATCGGCGCTGGAGCAACGGGATTAGAGGCCGCAGTTGCCCTGAACAAAAAGGGCTTAGAAATCATCATTGTAGAGGCGCTAAAAAGCCTTTTGCCCAGAGCGCTCGATTCCGATATGAGCGAAATCTTAGAAGAGCACTTAAAAAAGAAAGGAATTAAAATACTCCTCAATAAAAGAGTAGAAAGGGTGGATGAGAAGTCGGTCACCATAGATGGAAAAGAGATCCCTAACGATGTCATTATTATCTCCTGTGGTGTAAGACCAAACTCAGAACTGGCAAAGAAGGCGGGAGTTAAGACCAGTGATTATGGGATTGTAACCGATGAAAGGATGGAGACGAGTGTAAAGAATATCTATGCTGCTGGTGACTGTGTCCAGGTCTCTTCCCTAATAGACAAAAGACCCTTCTCCGCCTACCTCGCCACCCCGGCCTATGAGCAGGGGAGAGCGGTAGCAATGAATGCCTGTGGTGGTGAGGCAAGGTATGAGGGAGCCCTGGCATCCTTCATTTCCCTTATCGCTGATTTAGAGATAGCCTCTACCGGCTTTAACAAGGACCAGGCAGAATCCCATGGCTATGAAATAGTGGAAGGCAAAGTAAAGGGTCTTACCAAGCCGAGGTGGTTTCCGGGGGCAAAAGAAATTACTTTTAAAGTTATAGCAGATACCAAAACAGGTAAGATACTCGGTGCCCAGGAGATTGGTGGGGAAGGAACCGGCTGGAGGATAAATATCGTCTCCTTAGCAATAAAGGCCAATCTCTCCTTGGAAGATTTGAGTAAAGTAGAATTTGCTTACTCTCCAGCCACCTCCCATATCCCGGATGTCTTATTAACCGCTACTGACCTCGCTTTGAGGAAACTTAAAACATAAATGAAAGTGAAATTACAAATTACAATATCCAAATTCCAAACAAATTCCAAATTCAAAATTACAATATCCAAAATATCTGGTTTTGTTTGTGATTTTGGTCATTTGGTCATTGTATATTGTTTGTGATTTGTGATTTGGTGCTTGGAATTTAGTATGTGTTTTTATAATGGTAAACAATGTTAAAGAAGACTCCACTCTTTGAGGCCCATAAAAAGTTAGGGGCAAAGATAATTGAGTTTGACCCCTGGCTTATGCCCCTTTACTATACCTCTATTATCGATGAACACAACACAGTGAGGAATAGGGTTGGCCTATTCGATGTCTCTCATATGGGGGAATTCTCCATTAGAGGAAAGGATGCCTTAGCATTCGTTCAGAGACTCATTACAAATGATGCCTCTCGCTTGAACAACAATCAAGTCCTTTACACCCCGATGTGTAATGATGAGGGAGCGATCATTGATGATTTATTAGTCTATAAATTCAGCAACGAAAACTTTATGCTTGTAGTCAATGCCTCAAATATTGAGAAGGACTATAAATGGATAGAAGAAGTAGCTAGAAAATTTAATAAAGATGTCATTCTTAAAGATATTAGCGATGAAACCCCCCTTCTTGCCCTTCAAGGCCCAAAGGCAGAAGAGGTTTTGCAGAAGGTAACAGATTTAAACCTTTCAAAGATGAAATATTACTGGTTTAAAGAAGGAAAGGTAAAAGGAATAGAAACTATTATCTCTCGTACTGGCTATACTGGAGAGGATGGCTTTGAAATTTACCTAAAGCCAGAACACGCTCTTAAAATTTGGAGTAGACTCTTGAAAATAGGAAAAAAAGAAGGAATCAAGCCCATCGGCTTAGGAGCAAGGGATACATTGAGATTAGAGTGTGCTATGCTCTTATATGGGAATGATATGGATGAGACAAAGACCCCTCTTGAGACGAACATCGCCTGGGCAGTAAAGTTTAGTAAAGAAAATTTTATCGGAAAAGAGGCTTTACTGAAACAAAAGGAAGAAGGAATTAAACAAAGGTTAGTTGGCTTTGAATTCCTGGAGCATGGCATTCCTCGTCGTAATTATCCGATACTTAAAGATAAAGAAAAGATTGGAATAGTAACCAGCGGTAGTTTCTCTCCTACATTGAAGAAAGGCATCGGCCTGGGCTATGTGAAAACAGACTTGTCCGAAGAGGGAACTGAAATCCAAATCCAGATAAGAGAGAGGGCTGTAAAGGCCAGAATTGTAAAGACCCCCTTCTACAAGAGAAAAAAAGCCTAACTCTAAGTTTCATCTGTGCCAATCTGTAAATAATCTGTGCTAATCTGTGTATAAAAAGGAGGAAGCATTGATATGGAAATACCGAAGGTGTTAAAGTATGTCAAGACTCATGAATGGATAAGGATTGAGAAAGAGATGGGAACGGTAGGTATCACGGATTATGCCCAGAAGCAGTTGACCGATGTGGTCTTCGTTGAACTACCCCAAATCGGCAAGGTTGTTTCTAAGGGGGAAGCAGTGGCAGTGTTAGAGTCAGTCAAATCTGTCTCTGATATCTATGCTCCAGTGAGCGGTGAAATAACTGAGGTAAATAAAGAGTTAGAGAATAAACCAGGACTAATTAATGAAGAACCTTATGGAAAAGGCTGGATCTTCAAACTCAAGATAAAGGACCCGAAGGAACTCGACTCCCTATTAAGTGCCGGAGAATATGAGAAATCCGTAACCGGTGATCGGTGATCACCGATTGCTGGTCGCTTGTCGCCCGTCTCGATGAAATCGAGACTCTGTCGCTTATCGTTTTAAACAAACCGCAATCCGCATCCCGCGACCTGCGATCCGCAACCTAAGGAGTTATCATGAGATTCGTTCCCAATACTGATCAAGATAGAAAAGAGATGCTCGAATTTCTGGGTATTAAATCTATCAAGGAACTGTTCAAGAATATCCCAGAAGAACTTTTATTAAAGAAAAACCTTAAAATACCAAAAGGCCTCTCTGAGATAGAATTAGTAAAAGAGATGCGCCTCTTGAGTGAGAAGAATGCCGATTTAGAGCATTACAGTTGTTTCTTGGGGGCTGGGGCCTATCATCACTTCATTCCCTCTATTATTCCTCATTTAATTGGGAGGAGCGAATTCTATACCTCTTATACTCCCTATCAACCAGAGGCGAGCCAGGGATTATTACAGACAATATATGAGTTCCAGACCCTAATCTGTGAACTGACCGGAATGAATGTGGCCAATGCCAGTATGTATGATGGGGCAAGCGCTCTTGCCGAGGCTATGATTATGGCCTTCCATATTACGGGAAGAGAAGAGATTATTATCTCAAGAACTATCCATCCAGAGTATAGGGAAGTAGTCGGAACCTATGCCCGGACGAAAGATTTAAAGATTATCGAGGTGGGATATGAGAATGGAATCACATCTTTAGAAGCATTAAAAGAAAAAGTATCCAACAAAACTGCAGCCGTTCTAATCCAGAACCCAAACTTCTTCGGTTCTTTAGAAAACTTAAAAGAAATAGAAGAGATTACACATAAGAATAAGTCTTTGTTTATTGTAGCAATAGTTGAGCCTACCTCTTTAGGATTATTGAAGCCTCCTGGTGAATTTGGAGCAGATATTGTGGTGGGAGAGGGACAATCCTTTGGAAATCCTATATCCTTTGGTGGCCCCTATCTTGGCTTTATGGTCACCAAAGATAAATATATGAGGAAACTCCCTGGTAGATTGGTAGGGGTGACTACGGATTCAAAGGGAAGAAGAGGTTATATTCTAACCTTACAAACGAGGGAGCAGCATATCAGAAGGGAGAGGGCCACCTCTAACATCTGCACCAACGAGGCCCTCTGCGCCCTGGCGGCCACTATCTATTTAGTCTCCTTAGGAAAAGAAGGCCTAAGAAAAGCAGCAGAACTCTCCACGCAGAAGGCGCACTACGCCTTTGAAAGAATAAAAGGGGTAGAAGGATTTGGGGGAGTCTTCTCTTCCCCATTCTATAATGAATTTGTCGTCAAATACAAAAATGCCAAAAAGATAAATCAAATTCTTCTAAAAGAGAAAATCATTGGTCCTTTAGAATTGGAAAGATACTACCCGGAGTTAAAGAATCATCTTCTATTCTGCGCCACAGAGATGAACTCCAGAGAAGAGATTGATAGGTTAGTAAATACTTTAAAGGAAATAAAATGAAATTAATCTTTGAGAAAAGTAGACCGGGGAGGATGGGTATAAGTCTTCCTGATTG
>DRGV01000093.1 GCA_011049955.1 bacterium | reverse complement strand
AGATGTGTATAAGAGACAGGGACAGGAGACATTGTCAGGTGGGCAGTTTGACTGGGGCGGTCGCCTCCTAAATTGTAACGGAGGTGTCCTAAGGTTCCCTCAACACGGTTGGTAATCGTGTGTGGAGTGTAAAGGCAGAAGGGAGCTTAACTGCGAGACTTACCAGTCGAGCAGGTGCGAAAGCAGGGCTTAATGATCCGGCGGTGCTGTGTGGAAAGGCCGTCGCTTAACGGATAAAAGGTACTCCGGGGATAACAGGCTTATCTCCTCCAAGAGTTCATATCGACGAGGAGGTTTGGCACCTCGATGTCGGCTCATCGCATCCTGGGGGTGAAGAAGCTCCCAAGGGTTAGTCTGTTCGCCTATTAAAGCGGTACGTGAGTTGGGTTCAGAACGTCGTAAGACAGTTCGGTCCCTATCCGGCGTGGGCGTTAGGATATTTGAGGGAAGCTGCCCCTAGTACGAGAGGACCGGGGTGGACAGACCTCTAGTGTACCAGTTGTTTCGCCAGAAGCATTGCTGGGTAGCTATGTCTGGAAAGGATAAGCGCTGAAAGCATCTAAGCGCGAAGCCTCTCCCAAGATAAGATATCCCTAAGACTCCCCGTAGATGACGGGGTTGATAGGCTCCAAGTGTAAGGCGAGTAATCGTTTTAGCTAAGGAGTACTAATCAGTCGTTTGGCTTGATCATATTACTTGTGCTCTTCTATTCAGTAATCGGTTACGGTTGCGATTTTTTTGATGCTGGATCCTCGATACTGGATGCTGGATGAGTATTAATACAATATTTGTATTTACCAGGATCTAGGATCAAGGATCGAGCAACATTGTACAACAAAAATTTAAATATATTTCCCGGTGGCAATATCGAAGGGGCCACACCTGATCCCATTCCGAACTCAGAAGTTAAGCCCTTTAGAGCCGATGGTACTAGTCTGGAGACGGACTGGGAGAGTAGGACGCTGCCGGGTTTTAAATTGCCTCCTTCTTAAGGGAGGCTTTTTGTTTGACATTTCATAAAAGGTATGATAAATTAATATTGAAATTATATAAGGGGGAGAAGATGGCAGAGGTTGAAAAGATACGAAATATCGCTCTTATGGGCCATGGGGGCTGTGGAAAAACCTCTTTAGCAGAGGCCATCGCTTATCACTGCAAGGTAACCACGAGGATAGGTAGGGTGGATGATGGCACTACTATTTGTGATAGCGATCAGGATGAAAGGGAGAGGAAGATATCTATAGGGGCCAGTCTTCTCTCCTGCCCCTGGAGGGATTATAAGATCAATCTTATCGATACCCCGGGATATGCCGATTTCTTCGGAGAGGTAGTCGGTGCTCTTCGTGTCGTGGATTCTACGGTCTTAATTCTATCTGCCTCCTCTGGGGTAGAGGTGGGAACGGAGAAGGTCTGGGATCAGACCCAGCAGTATAGCCTTCCTTCTATAATCTTTGTCAACAAAATGGACAAGGAGAATGCAAACTTCCGAAATTCACTTAACCTAAGCCGAGAGAGATTGAGCCCTAAGGTAACCCCCATCCAGATACCTATTGGAGAGGGGTCTTCTTTCAAGGGCATAGTGGACCTATTGAAGAATAAGGCCTATACTTATTCTCCGGGGAAGGTGAAAGAGGGCGATATCCCGGATGAGCTAAAGGAAGAGGCAGGCAATTTGAGAGAAAAGCTGGTAGAATCTATTGCTGAGAGTAATGATGCTTTATTAGAAAGATATTTAGAAAGTGGAAGTTTAAGTGAAGAAGAAATCAGGGAGGGACTAAAGAAGGCCATAGCCGCCAGGTCTGTTATACCCCTGCTCTGTGGATCGGCTTTAAAAGATGTGGGGATCGAACTCCTCCTGGACATCGTTGGAGATTCTCTTCCTTCACCAGTTAATAGGGGAGAGATAGGAGGAATAAACCCTAAAAATGAAGAGGAGGAGAAAAGAGTCCCGGACGAGTCCGAGTCCTTTTCTTGCCTGGTCTTTAAGACAAAGGTGGAGCCCCATGTGGGCCAGATGAACTTCTTCCGGGTCTACTCTGGTAAGGTCTCAAGCGGAGAAGAGGTTTATAATACCATTTCCCAGAATAGGGAGAGGATGGGCCAATTAGTCATTGTCCAGGGCAGAGAACAGAAGAAGGTATCAGAGGTAAGAGCCGGAGATATGGCCATTGCCCTGAAGTTAAAGCATACCAATACGGGTGATACCCTGTGCAGTCCATCCCGCCCCATAATATTAGAACCGCCTAAGTTCCCAGAGCCCATCATCTCTCTGGCCCTGAAGCCCTCCTCTAAGAAGGACCAGGAGAGGCTCTCCACTGCTTTAGGAGAGCTGGTGAGTGAGGATCCCACTCTAAATTGGCATATGGAGCATGAATTTGGAGAGGCCATAATCTCTGGAATGGGAGAGTTACATTTAGAAATTCTCATTGAGAGATTAAAGAAGAAGTTTGGAGTGGAGGTGGTGCTTGGTAAGCCCAGGATTGCCTATCGAGAGACGATTCGGGCGAAAGTAAAGGCTCAGGGGAAGTATAAGAAACAGACCGGGGGAAGGGGGCAGTATGGTGACTGCCGGATAGAGATCGAGCCCCTGGAATTAGGGAAAGGCTTCGAGTTTGTCAATGATATATTCGGTGGCGCCCTCCCGGCAAAGTATATCCCTTCAGTGGAGAAAGGGGTAAAGGAAGCCATAGTAAGTGGAGTATTGGCTGGCTATCCAGTGGTGGATGTCAAGGTCACGTTGTATGATGGCTCCTTCCATGAGGTAGACTCCTCTGATATCGCTTTTAAGATTGCGGGTTCTTTGGCCTTTAAGAAAGCAGTTCAGGAAGCAAAGCCGGTCCTTCTGGAGCCAGTGATGAATGTAGAGGTATTAGCACCTGAGGAATATATGGGAGATCTCAATGGTGACCTGAATAGCCGACGTGGTCGTATCATGGGGATCGAAGCCAAAGGAAGAAATCAGATAATCAAGGCTCAGGTCCCTCTATCTGAGATGTATAAGTATGCCACCAGCTTGAAATCCATAACCCATGGCCAGGGGGCATATAGCATGAAGTTCTCTCACTATGAGGAGGTTCCCTTAAGGATCGCTCAGGAGATAATCACCCAGTTAAAGAAGAAAGAGGAGTAAAGTCTCCAGAATTAGAAAAGTCCCCATTTGGGGGCTTTTCTTTTGCATTTTTACTAGATATGTGATATACTATGTATTTATCTAATGAGGAGGTAGCCTATGTCGGGACATTCCAAGTGGGCAGGGATAAAGCATAAGAAAGCCATCGTCGATGCCAAGAGGGGAAAGATATTTTCAAAACTAATCAGAGAGATCACGGTTGCGACGCGCATTGGAGGGGGAGACCTAACTGCCAATGCCCGTTTGAGGCAGGCCATAGAGAGGGCGAAGGAGGCCAATATGCCTGCGGATAATGTCAAGAGAGCCATCCAGAAAGGAACGGGTGAACTACCCGGGGTGAGCTATGAAGAGGTGGTCTATGAAGGGTATGGACCAGGGGGAGTGGCCATCCTGTTGAGCATCCTAACGGATAATAAGAATAGAACCATCTCTGAAGTGAGGCATCTCTTTGAGAGAAATGGGGGACATTTAGGAGGAGGGGGGAGTGTGGCCTGGATATTTGAGAAGAAGGGTTTGATTACTGTGGATAGTAATAAATATAGCGAGGATGAGTTAATGGAAGTAGTCTTAGAAGCCGGAGCAGAGGATTTAAAGAAAGAAGAAGATACCTTCGAAATCATTACCTCCCTAAGCGATTTCGAAAAGGTGAAAAAAACCATTAAGGAGAAAGGGATCGAATATAATTTAGCAGAAGTAACCATGATTCCTAAAAATACAAAGAAACTCGATGCCCAGATGGGGAAGCGACTTTTACGTTTAATCGATGCTGTGGAAGAGCATGACGATGTCCAGCATGTCTATGCTAATTTTGATATTCCAGATGAAGTAATAGAAGAGATGGAGAAAGAATAAAGTGAGCAGGTGGGAAAGTGAGTAGTAAATTAGGTGGATTAGTAAATTGCGATGTGTGATATGCGATATGCGATAAAAAATCTCAAATCTCACATCACATTACCCGTATCTTCTAGGTTACTGATCACCGATCACTGTTCATTATTTAATGTAAAATAACAGCGCGCTTCGCTTGCCCTGTCTCTGTCTAGCGACAGATAACGGCGCGCTTCGCTCTCCGCTGTCTTTTACTTATTGAAGTTCCGATACCTTAAAATGAAAGTGAAAGGAAAATATGATTATTCTGGGGATCGATCCGGGGACAGCAGCCATGGGTTATGGCATAATCGAGGCCAAGAAAGGAAGGCATAAGGCCCTGGGTTATGGCCTGTCTCTTATACACATCT
>DRGV01000092.1 GCA_011049955.1 bacterium | reverse complement strand
GAAGATGTAGAAAGCCTGGTAGGGATGGTAAAGAGCCATACCATCTTCGAACTAACTGATGCTATAGGAAAGAAGAGAGAAAAGGAGGCCCTGGGTATCCTCTCCCGGATTATTCCCCACTCTCTCAATCAGAAGATTAAGGGCATTGACAGAGATCCTTTTCTTCCCCCGAAAGAGATGGTCCCTCACCCAGAGAGACAATTCCCTATTCCTCAAGGGATAGAAAGTAACAGATTCCCCTTGCTTTTCTATGGTGGCATAAAATTTCTTCCTTAAGTCTACTTTAGGGGCCCAAAGAATGAGACAGCTGGTTCGGGAAGGGCTTTCCAAATATTCTATTATTCTCTCTTTAGCAAAGGGATTTAATTTCTGGGCATCCCTTATTACTATCAACCTTTTCCCTTCTCCTACAGGTAGAGTTAAAAGTTTATTCAAAAGTTCTGTCCCGCTTATTTCCTTGCCAGAGAGAAGATCATAGTTAAACTGTAAGAATGCCGACTTTATTAAGGCCTCTTTTATTCTTCGGAGGGCATCCTCTTTCAGATATTCTTCTTCTCCACTAAACAAGTAAACCGGCCCTATTCTACCGGCGTTGATTTCTCTTATGAAATCTTGGTATCTCATTCCCACACTTTCTTAAGCGAGATTTCTGACTTTTTCAGAAATCTCTAAGCAGTCTCTATGGCCTCAATCTGGGCCTGGGCCTTATATCTGGTCTCTTGATATTCCTTCTTTAGGGAAGGGAGACAAATTTCTACTTCTAAAAGACCACGAACTGAATTGCCAATAAAAACTTTTTGGGCCGGCAAAATATCATCGAGATATAGCACTCTTTCACTAACTTCCCCTTTTTCCAATAAATGTTGTCTTAGAACTCCAGGCAATAAACCACAGGTTAGGGAGGGGGTAAATAATTTGTCCTGGATGAGAAGAAATATATTTGAAATTGCCCCCTCGGTAAGTTCTCCCCTGCTATTTATGAAGATAACTTCAAAGAAACCTTCTTTATTTGCTAAGGATTTTTCTCTGTCATAAAGATGTCTATAGGTAGTCTTGTGATAAAGAAATAGATTGGTGGGATCTATTCTTTTGCGGCTTAATTTTACTTTCACGGGAAGGATCGTCTCTCCCAAGGGCTGATAATTAATTTCAATTTCTCCTTCTAAATTAACAAGAACCCGAACTTTATACCACTCTTTCCGAAGTTTTGTTTCCAATGCTGCCAGTCTCTTCTTTACCTCTTCTAAATCCAGAGGTATTTGAAAATAACGGGCAGAATTTGTAAGCCTATTAAGATGTAAGTCTAAAAGGTGAAAACCTTTTTCTCTCTCCCAACGTATACTTTCTATTAGACTAAACTGAGGAAATTTTTGGGTTAAAAAATGAGCCTTCAAATGAGCCTCTTTATACTCCTGATCTTGCCATGAGTCATATACGATTCCTCCCCCCACGCCCATCTCTCCCTTTCCCTCTCTGATTAAAATTGTTCTTATGGCAACATTAAAAGATGCCTCACGGTGAGGAGATATGTATCCTATGGCCCCAGTGTATATATGACGTGACTCCTTCTCTAATTCAGCAATAATCTTCATGGTGCTTATCTTGGGAGCCCCGGTTACCGAACCCGAAGGAAATAGAGCTTGAAATATTTCTTTAAAAGATATTCCTTTTTTTAAAGAACTCTTAATGGTAGATACCATTTGATGTAAAGTCCGATACTTTTCCACCTCAAATAATTCTTCAACCACAACCGTCCCGGTCTTCGAAATTCTTCCTAAATCATTCCTCATAAGGTCAACAATCATAACATTTTCAGCACGATTTTTGATGTCATTTTTAAGCCAATGTATTCTTTCTTCATCCTCATTTAGTAAGTAGCCGCGCGATAGGGTGCCTTTCATAGGTCTAACCTTAATTTGATCTTTCTTTAGATGGAAGAAAAGTTCTGGTGATAGAGAAAGAATATACTCTTTTCCAGTATTAAGAAATGCCATATAAGAAGTGGGTTGTGCCCTGCGTAGGTTTAAATAAAAGTCTAAAATACTTCCTTGGAAATCGAATTTATACTTAAAGGTAAAATTGACCTGGTAGGTTTGTCCTTCTTCTATCTGCCTCTTGATATTCCTAATGCCGGAATAGTATTCAGTTTCATTCAGACTAGGCCCTAAGTTCTTTAACTCACAATGTGAAGAGTGCCCCTTAATTTTCTTTCGGCTTTTGTTGTGGTCTTTGTGGTAAAAAATTAAAGGTTCTCTACAAACACCCAGCCAAACTAATGGAGAATTAGTATACTCAGGTCTAAATTCAGATAAAGAAGGTTCTAAAAAATAACCAAACTCATAAGAAAAGAAACCGCTAAGCCAAAATCCCATCTGGAGATAGTCTTCCATTTTTCTAAAGAATGAGTCCAAATTATCACCTGGGTAGAAAAGAAGAAAATCACAAAAAGAGGAGAATAGTAAGGATTTTTCATTCCCGGGATTAAAAGAAGCGGTTTCAAGGAAAACAAAGGGAGAAGAGATATGAGGATTAATTAGGCAATTTAAATCCTCTTCATTAAAGGGATGATACATTTATCACCAAAATCTAAACTGTTAAATTTCTAATATCTAATATCCCCGCCTGCTAACGCCTGAGCGTAGCGATGGCGGGCAGGCAATTTCCAATAAAATGTCCAATTCTCAAATGTTTAATTTCCAAAAAATCTTTTGGCCTTTTGGCATTGGACATTAAGAATTTCATTAGGAATTAGGAATTGGTAATTGGAAATTAAGTTCCATCTATATAAAACAGTCTATTCGTATTGCATCTACTTTCCGTTTGCATCCGCTGCCATCCGTTTGAATCCCTTCTTTACGATTAGACTATGCCGATGCGTTTCCTTTCCGCCAGGAGAATAATATCTCGTAATTCCTCAATATTGCGGGCCTTTAACCAATTCTTATCGAAGTCTTTATCCTGGGCAATCTGGGCAATGGCCGCTAAAGCGCGGAGGTAGAAATTGCGTTCGTCAGTAGAACCCACCAGAACAAACATGGTGTGTACCGGTTGGGGGATATCGGGAAAGATAATCCCTTCTTTGCAACGAACTAAGAGAATGTCAAACTTTTGGACTCCTTTGACAATGACGTGGGGTATAGCCAGCCCGGGGGCAATCACGGTACTGGTCTGCTTCTCCCTCTCCATAAAGAGATCAAAGAGGGTCTTTTCATCTATTCCTGCGCGCTGGGAGAGGGTAGCGGAGAGCATTTGAAACATCTCTTTTAGTGATATAGAATGGTCTATATCTAAAATTTTGGAGTTTCTTATCAGGCGATCAAATCTATCTTCAACGATCCTGTCTCGCTCAATTATAATCTCCCTTAATTCATCTCGTAAGGTGGTACCTTTTAATTCTTTGGCGGTGATGCGCTCCACAACATGCATCAGGGCCGAACGACGGCTTACCTTAGCCCGGGCATAGACCAGATACCAGGCCAGGGCACAAGCGATAAAAATTCCCGTTATTTCGAGGGGAAGCCTTCCCATTTTAAAAATGAGAAATCCATAACTACCAATGGCTAAGATCTGAATCCAGGGATAGAGAGGAGAGCGGAATTTTGGGCGATAGGTCTGTATCTTGCTTTCCCGCATAATGATCACAGATAGGTTTACAAAGGCGAACAATAGAATCATTAGAGTAGAGGCGGTCTTGACCAAATTCTCCAGACTTAAGAATAAGATAACGATAATCATGAAGAAAGTGGTAACGATTATGGAAGCATAAGGAGTTTTAAATTTGGAGCCGACCTTCTTGAAGAACCCGGGCAGAAGTTGATCCCGGCTCATAGCCAGGGAATCCCGAGAGGCGGTTAAGATCCCGGCATTAGCCGTGGAGATGAAGGCCAGGAAGGCAGCAATGGCCAATACCACACCTCCCGTAGTCCCCATGAAAGTGCTGGCACCAAGCGAGAGGGGGGTACGAGAACTGGAAAGTATTTGGGGATCAAGCAAGCCTACGGTTACCAAGGTAATTAAAGCATAGAGAACCATTACTATACTAAAAGCAAGAAACATCCCCAGGGGTATATTTCGTCCCGGATTCTTTACCTCTTCGGCAACGCAGCATATCTTCGTTAGGCCCCCAAAGGAAATAAAGACCAGACCTGCGGTAGCAAAGATAGAACCTATACCAAAAGGCATAAAAGGAATGTATCTGGAATGTTGAATAGAGAAAGAACCACGAAGAACATATAAAACAAGTATGCCAATGAGAGAAAGAACCAGTGCTATCTGGAGTCTCCCGGTATGTTTAACCCCCATGATATTTACGAACATAAAGAAGAGAGAGCAGGCAACCGCGATGAATCTGTAATCGATGCCCGGGAAAAGAAACTTGGCAAATATACCTATCCCCACCAGGGCGAAGGCGCTTTTAAAACTCAGGGAGAACCAGCTGGTAAACCCACCTATGGTACCGGCAGCAGCCCCCATACTTCTTTCAATAAAGAAATAGACTCCCCCTGCCTTGGGCATAGCAGTGACCAGTTCCGCCTTAGCAAGCATGGCGGGCAAGATGAGAAGGCCAGCCAAAATATAAGAGAAGACCATGGCCGGCCCGGTCTTAGCATATGCTAAGGCAGGCAGAATAAATAAACCAGAACTGATCATGGCGCCCGAGGCAATGCAGAAGACATCGAGAAGTCCCAGTTCTTTCTTTAATTTCTCTTCCATGATTATCTTACTTCTTCTCCTCTTCTGGGATTATTCCTCTCCTCCACTTTGCCGTGGGAAATCCCCTCATTACTCGATTGACGATGTCCTTGGCAAGGTTGTCGATGGCTCGCGCCTTGCCCTTTGCCTCTATCTCCTTTGGTTGGAGGGCCTCCTCTGTATGCCAGATGGTAGTATCTCCCCTCATTCCCTCTTCCTTGAAGAGGATTTCACCAGTAGTTAGATCCTTCAGAGTAATATTGGCCTCAATATATACCCGATACTCTTCGGCCACATCGTAATCGTCATAGGATAAAACATTCTTACCATAGCCACTTACCGCCCCCTGAAGCACAGCATCGGCATGCTTTAGACTTACAATCTTCAGTCTTCCGTCAGTGAGGAAGCTCTCGATGACGGCATCCGTCAGACTATTCTCCGTCCCATACTCATAGGTATCGTTTCCAAATATAGGAATGGCAATCTTCTTAATATGGGAAGGCAGTCTATACTCCGACTTATAGGCACAACCAGCCGTCATTATTCCAATCATAAGCATTGCTAATAGAATGACTCGTCTTATTCTCATTTTATACCCCCTGATATCTTATAATTTACAATGAACATTGAACAGTGAACATTGAACAATTAACAATGAACAATTGCTACTTGTTACTTGTTACTTACTACCTGGTGACGATGTTCACTAATTTCTTAGGAACTACGACTATTCTTTTGATTTTTTTTCCCGAAATAAACTTTTTTATCCTCTCATCTGCTAAGGTCTTCTCTTTTATCTCCTCCCCAACGAGCTTTGCAGGAACAGTTATTCTACTTCGGAGTTTTCCATCCACCTGAATGACAATGAGAATCTCCTCTTCTATAATTGCTTTGAGATCATAGGTTGGCCAATTTCCTTGGCCGATGCTCGGTTTATTGCCCAGGATTTTCCAAAGTTCCTCACAGATATGGGGGGCAAAGGGAGAAAGGAGTAGCACTACGGTCTCGATGGCCTCTTCTATTGTTTGCCGGTTTGCCAGTTTGCCGGTTTGCCAGTTTGCCGGTTTACCGGTTTTGAACTGGGTAACTGGGTAACTGGTTAACTGGTTAACTGCTAAGTGAAGCGCATTGACCAGTTCCATAATGGCTGAGATGGCGGTATTGAAATGGAATCTCTTCTCAATATCTTCAGTCACCCTCTTAATCGTCTGATGAGTTATTCTATGTAAATTTTTTTCTTCTTGCGAGAGTTTGCCAGTTTGCCGGTTTGCCGGTTTGCCGGTTTTAAACTGGGTAACTGGGTAACTGGTTAACTGGTTAACTAATTTCCATACTCTATTTAAGAATCGAAAAGAACCTTCTACCCCTTCTGCATTCCATTCTAAGTCTTTCTCCGGAGGAGAGGCGAAGAGGATGAAGAGCCGAGCAGTATCTGCACCATATTTATTCGTTATCTCATCAACAGAGACCACATTCCCCTTTGATTTGGACATCTTGGCCCCATCCTTAACCACCATCCCCTGACAGAATAGTCTCTTAAAGGGTTCATCGATCTTATACAGCCCAATGTCCCTTAAGGCCTTGGTGAAGAATCGAGCGTATAAAAGATGCATAATGGCGTGCTCTATTCCCCCAATATACTGGTCAACAGGCATCCAGTAATCTATTCTCTTTTCATCAAAAGGTTTTTTAGTATAATCCGGACTACAGTATCTGGAGAAATACCAGGAGGAATCAACGAAGGTATCCATGGTGTCCGTCTCTCTCTTTGCCTTTCCTTTACACCTGGGACATTGACATTCGATAAACTCCTTGCAATTCTCTAAAGGATTTCCCTTGCCAGTGAATACCACATCCTTCGGTAACTCTACTGGCAGGTCCTTTTCTGAAACCGGGACCACTCCACACTTCTTGCAGTAGACGATGGGAATAGGGGTTCCCCAGTATCTCTGGCGGGAAATAAGCCAGTCACGCAACTTATATTGAACTGTCCTCTTTCCCCATCTCTTCTCTTCTAAATAAGTGGTAATCTTCCCTTTGGCCTCTTCTGAGTTTAATCCACTAAATTGAGCAGAATCCAGCATAATTCCAGGTTCAACATAGGCCTCTTTTAAATCGGTGATCGGTGATCGGTGATCGGTGATCGGTATGATGACCTGTTTTATGGAAATGTTATATTTCTTGGCGAACTCGAAGTCCCTCTGGTCATGGGCAGGAACGGCCATAATGATTCCTGTCCCATATTCTAAAAGAACAAAGTTAGCAACATAGATGGGAATTTCCTCATTGGTTAAGGGATTGATAGCATACCTACCGATAAAGACCCCCTCCTTCTCCTTATCCTCTGCCGTTCTGGTAAATTTATCCTCTAAGATTACCCTATTTATGAATTCCTTGACTTCTTTCTCATACTTTGTGCCCTTAACTAATTCTAAAGCCAAAGGATGCTCGCAGGCCATGGTCATGAAGGTTACTCCGTATAAAGTATCCGGCCGAGTAGTGAAGATGGGAAGGACTTTATCGCTATCCTTGAGTCTGAAGTTGACCAGGGTTCCGGTTGACTTTCCGATCCAGTTCTCCTGCATTACTTTCACCCTCTCCGGCCATCCTTCTAACTTCTCTAAATCTTCTAATAATTCCTGAGCATATTCCGTAATCTTGAAGAACCACTGCTCCAGGTTCCTTATCTCAACCCTTGATTCGCACCTCCAGCACTTCCCATCTTCAACCTGCTCATTTGCCAGAACTGTTTTACAAGAAGGACACCAGTTAATGGGCGCCTTCTTCTTATAAGCCAATCCCCTCTCATAGAACTTCAAGAAGATCCACTGATTCCACTTATAATAGTCTGGCTGACAGGTAACAACCAGTCTATCCCAATCATAGGATAATCCCATTTTCTCCTGCTGCTTCCTCATATCAGAGATGCATTTTCTCGTCCACTCTGCGGGATGGGCCTTATTCTGAATGGCAGCATTCTCTGCCGGAAGGCCGAAGGAGTCATAGCCCATAGGATATAATACGTTATGTCCTTTCATCCTTAAGAAACGAGCCAGGGTATCTCCCACCACATAGTTTCTCATATGGCCCATATGGAGCTTCCCCGAAGGATAGGGAAACATCTCAAGAAGATAGTACTTTTTCTTCTTGGAGACTTCCTTGACCTTGAACTGACCCTTCTTCCTCCAGTAATCCTGCCACTTCTTCTCAATCTTCCTGAAGGGATAATATTCTCCCATGCGCACCTCCACTAAAATAAATAGTATAGCATATATAAGTTCTCTTTGCAAATTTTGTTCGCAAAAGAAAAGCAGGGTTTTTGGACCCTGCTAATTATTTTCATTAGATTAATAGTGTCTATTATTCAGATTTTAGTTCGTGCTCGTAATATTTCTTCTCATAATATCTTTCACCACTTTTAATATCTTTATCAAAGCCAGTGCCACCGGGTTTACCATCCGCACCGTAACTTATTATGGTAAAAGATTTGCCATCGCTAGTATATTGAAGTTCATTGCCCCAGCGGTCTGTGGGTATGCCAGCAGGGCTTTTCTTTACCTTTAATTTCCGTTTCAGGTAGGGTCCATTCCATTTATCCCCAGGGTCATCTGCTGGGTCTCTCACTTCCAAAGCTTTAAGACCTGCTTTAGTGGAAGGATAATGGTCAATATCTAGCCAGTATAATTCTAAAGCAGTGCTGATTATATCAATGTCGGTCTCTGTCATGACCGCCTTGTGTTTTTGATTTTGCTCTTTGAATCTAGGTATTGCTTCAGATATTACTCCAGGCAAGGCAACCACAAGTACTACTATAAATATCACGATACCTATAATCCCTAAGCTAAGTCCAGCTATAGACATACCTACTCTCTTTTTCCTACGCAACGACACTATACCATAGATAATCGCTAGTATAGAACAGATGGTTCCAACTAAAGGAACCAACACTAAAAGTATACCAATTATCCCTAATATTAGACTGGCAATTCCCATTTTTTCCTTTCATTTCCCTTTGGATTGTAGTATTGCTTTATAATTTTATCACAATCTTCCCTAAAATGCAATCAGCCCACCTCTTCGGTGGGCTGATTGTTTTTTTATTACAGTTTAAGTTTTAGGCGGTGGTAGTTTTCTTCTTTCTTCTGGTGCGAATAAGGAAAAAGACAGCGAGGACTATAATGAGGATTGCTCCAGCTATGATTGAGATAATTAAGAATATATTTACAGGCTTTTTATAGATAAAGAGTGCGGTCTCTTCTTTTGTTCCAAATCCACTTATGATAATTTCATCCTTTCCATCGTTGTCAACATCTCCTACAATTAAGTCTCTTGGATTGGTAGGTATCTTAAATGGCTCGCTAATAAAAGTTAACTTTGAGTTTTCAAATGAACATTTCCGAAGTATACTATAACCAGCGATTAATCTTTTCTTTCCTCTTTCCTTCCAAAGGACAAGATGTGTTATTGGAGCCCAGCCGTAATCAGTTTTTAACTTGGCCTCTATGTCCTTTTCAAGACTCCCTGTTGTTTTATTATATCGATAGATATTAAGTGCTCTGAAAGAGTCTCGGCCTTTTCCTTCGAATTCATCTACGATTAACTCATTTTTATTATCTCCATCAATATCTACAACTAACAAATTAGCAATCCAGACATGGTCCAGCGATTTACTTATTACATCAAAATCCTTCCCATTCCACAACCAAACCACAATATCCTCAAGAGACCATTCTTCTTCTCTATCTTTGACCTCGCCGAAAATGATCTCATTTTTTCCGTCATTATCTATATCGCCAACTGCTATAACTTCTGCTGGATAACCAGCGAGGGGATAGAAATTTGTAATATATCTTTCACCGTTCCAGTTAATAATGGTTACACGATCGGGGCTTCCTATCGCTATTATTTCGGATATATTGTCATTATTTACATCGCCTATTGTAACAGCATATATAGATTTTAAATTTTTAATTACTAAGATATTCTCGAAAAGTTTCTTTCTACTGTTCCACTGACAAATTTGCAAAGATGTTAATCCTGAAACAAAATCCCAACGCGTAGAAATTAGTTCATTCTTTCCATCATTATTTATGTCACCAACTGCCAAACGAGTATTAGAAAGGTTAATCGGATCATCTGGTCCACTGCCTTTATAAAATAGCTTAAAAGTATCTGTATTACTACTAAATACTAAATTCGCATTCATCAAAAGCAAGGAGATGAGAATAGCAAAAACTACGACTTTATATCTGTCTAATTTCATTTTTTATTCTCCAATATGTTTATGGATTGGTAACATTTGGCAGGGTACCATAATTCTCCCAGTGGATATGAACTTCATTGTAATTTTTATTAGGGTACTGCTCCACATATTTTGCATCCGCATGCTCAAGAGCATAGTTTGCAATATAATCAGAGTCATCTTGTTTGCCTGGTTCTTTATTGTCTGGGATTGGCGAAATATCAATTGCCCATCCATATTGATGAACGCTTTTCAATTTTCCCCTTACATCTTGGTTATGTTCAGGGTTTCTGTAACCGCTCTCAATTGGTAGGCTTTGAGGTGAGCCAGCCCATTCACTATAAGCTGTCTGGATTTTACTATGGCCTTGGGTTACTTTAGATTTTAACGAGATGTTTGTTCCTGCGAACTCAGACCTATAAGGTATCTTTATAATGTGATCGATGTACATATTTCTTATTCTATCTGTTCCCGTCTGAGTAGCACTCGCTGTAGCTGAGGCAGTCTTATTCTGATGAGTTGCTGTCGCTTTTAAGGTAATCTTCATACCAGAAGGACGGCCACCATCTGGATGGCGGGGCACAGTGGCTGTTTGACTGAATGAAGTGCCCGTTCCCCCACTTGCGCTCCAATCATTAGGAACAGTTACCTCCCAGCTAACGCTGGCAGCAGGAGGTGTTACCGTTGCTGTGGCAGCGATAGCACAAGTGGTATTAGAACTGGTAATAAAGGTGGCAATCTTGGGAGTGCTATTATAGGGAAGGTGGCCAGCAGTAAAGTTTGTTATATCCACCGTCGGTGCTTCATCTCCATCTCCAT
>DRGV01000091.1 GCA_011049955.1 bacterium | reverse complement strand
CTCTGAGATGGGAGTCCTTGGTTTAGGAGCGCTACTCTGGTTTCTCATAGTCTTTATTAGGGAGGGTATGAGGGCTTTAAGGTTTGAAAAGGAGAGGCCACAAAAGGCGCTCCTGGCTGGCCTTCTGGCTGGAACCCTTGCCTTTCTCTTTCATAACCTAATAGATATGGATGCCTATGTTCCCGGGATTGCTCTTCTCTGGTGGGCTATGGTTGGGATAGTAATGATCAAAGTTAGTAATCAAACAAAGAAAGAAAAGAAATGAGCCCCGCACCTTTAAACAGAAGGACGGAATTGAACCCAGCACCTTTGGCAGGAACACGGAAAAAGAGGAATATAAAAAGGTGCGGGGTGAAGACTTCAAAGATTCTATCTCGTCTCATTGAGTTTGGGCTCTTAGCCATCCTCATCTATACTCCCCTTCTTCGGGCAACAAAGCAAATCCCGGTCCTTACCGCTACCTATATCCTCATTTTGATTCTAACCTGCCTCTGGTTTCTCAGGATGAATTGGCAGAGGAGTTTTAGATTTGTAAGTAGTCCCTTGAACCTTCCCCTGGCACTCTTTCTCTCTCTTGCCTTGCTTTCTACCATTTTCTCCATAAATAAGGGAGCAAGCTTGGCGGAATTATATAAGGTCATCACTTTTATCCTTTTCTACTTCCTTCTCGTCAATAATATTGGAAAAGAGTATCATCTTAAGGTCTTTATCCCGGCCGCACTGGGAGTGGGGAGCATCGTGGCAGGTTATGGAGTCTATCAGTACTTCTCCCACTGGCCGAATCTAACTGAGATCGCCTCCACTTTTCCTCCTAATCCCAATTCTCTGGCCGGTTATCTCCTCCTCATCATTCCCTTAGCCTTCGCCCTTGCCCTCTGGTCTTCCTCGAAGTGGCTCTCTCGATTGGCCTTTGTTGCTGCATCGCTGACCTTTATCTCCTTGCTCGCCACCCATTCCCGGGGAGGATACCTGGCCTTTATGGGCTCTGTAGTCGTCTTCATTCTTCTGTCAAGAAAGAGGGTTATGGAAAGAAAAAGGCGTCTCTTTCTTCTCTTAGGGATGCTCCTCATCATCACTACCTCTCTCGTTACTATCCAGATGATCCTGAAACCCCGGCCATTAAAGAAACCCGCGGATTTTTTATCAGAACTCAAACCATATTCTCCCATCCAAGTCACTGTTCAGGAAGCGAGCGACGTCTCCCTGGGAGAACCTGTCTCAACTCGTTTCTTCACCCCGCCCCCCAAAGAGGAGCGAGGGTTTACCTTTCAAAGAACCTCGACCACTATTTTCATCATCGATAGATTACAAATGTGGGGAAGAACACTGGAGATAATAAGGGACTATCCTTTTCTTGGCACCGGCATGGGAACCTACGGCATAATATTCAAGAGGCATAAGATTCCTATACCTCTAAATAATGAAACCATCGCCCGCTATGGTATGTCAGCGAGGTTTGCTCACAACGAATACCTCCAGATAGCAGCTGAGACCGGCCTTCCCAGTCTGGTAATTTTCTTATGGATAATAACCCTCATCTTCCGCACCGGCTTAAGAACACTAACAAAAGTTACCCAGTTACCCAGCTACCCAGTTACCCAGTTGAAAGAACCGGCAAACCGGCAAACCGGCAAACCGGCAAACCGGCAAACCGGCCAACTGGCCAACTGGCAAAACTATTTAATCATCGGTCTCCTCTCCGGCCTAACCGGTCTTCTTCTCCATAGTCTGGTAGACTTCGTTCTCCGTCCCCCAGCCACAGACATCCTCTTCATCTACTTCGCCGCCCTCATCATGCGATACCAGCAAACTGGCAAACTGGCAAACTGGCAAACTGGCAAACCCATTACTCATCACCCAGACACTCTTTTTTCCCATCTCTACCACAGCCCCCTCATCCGGGGTAGCCTCATCATCTGTATCACCTTAATCCTCACTGCCCAGGTAACCCTTCCCTTGATAGCCTACAGGCATTATAGGAAGGGAATCGATTACCAGAAGGAGAAGGCCTTCGATCGGGCGATATCCTCCTATCTCATCGCTCAGAGATTAGAACCCACCAATGACCGATATCATAAGAACCTGGGAGACCTCTATCGCCACCTGGCTCTGGTCTCTAAAGAAGAGAGGAGATTCTGGCTTGAAAAGGCTACCAGAGAGTATGAAAAGATGGTTCTCTTGAGCCCCCGGGATAGTCATTATAGGAGGGATCTGGGAGTCATCTACTGGCTCGCCTCCCAGGGAAAAGACAGGCTCCTAATAAATAAATCCATCGCCCAGTTTAGAGAATCTCTCAAGGTTGATCCCACTTTTCCATTTTCTTCTTGCGCTTTAGGAATCATTTATGCTAAAATAGGTTGGGAGGATGAAGCGATTGAAAAGTTCGCGAGAACGGTCTACTATGAGCCGAACTATGTAGAAGCCCGCTATAACCTCGCCATCCTTTACTCCAAGAAGGGCTCATATAACAGAGCACTCTCAGAATATGAGAAGATTGTTGAGATTGAAGAGAGGAACCTCTTCCCCAAGATATCCTCCGGCTATGAGGGGGCCCTTCTAAAATTCGATTACACCTTAGCCCATCTCCAATTAGCCCGGCTATATGAAATGGGAGGTAGATTGGAAGAGGCGAAAGCAGAGTATAAGCATCTTTTAAAGAT
>DRGV01000090.1 GCA_011049955.1 bacterium | reverse complement strand
CTTTTTCGGTGATCCGATAAATGAATGCACCTGCACTCCTCCCAAGATTCAGAAGTATCGCTCGAGGATATCCGGACCATTACTGGATAGGATTGATATCCACTTAGAGGTTCCCAGCGTGAAGTATAAGGAGCTCGCCTCTCAGGAGACGGGAGAGAGATCAGAGGTGATAAGGAAGAGGGTGAATAAAGCAAGGGTCATTCAACAGAAGAGGTTCCAGGGCCGGAAGGGAATATTCTGCAACGCCCATATGGAGGCCAAGGAGATTAAAGAGTTCTGTAAGATAACGACCGAATCCCAGGACCTCATTAAGTTGGCCATTACCCAGTTAGGCCTTTCAGCAAGGGCCTATGATAGGATATTAAAGGTTTCCCGAACCATTGCAGATTTAGAGGAGAAATCCGATATCGAACCAGCCCATGTCTCAGAGGCCATCGGCTATCGCAGTCTGGATAGAACTCTCTGGATGTAAATACACAGATTAGCACAGATTTATGACACAGATTAGCACGGATTAAAAATACCATGAAAAAAAACTCGCATAATTTTCTTTTAGCAATACTTTTTACTTGTTACTTGTTACTTTTTACTTGTTCTACTTGGGCTGGGACTTCTTACTATACAGATCAAAAAGGGCAGACTTATGTTATCTATCAATCAGATAATTCAAAATATGTGTTGGTTATAAAACCCAAGGAGGATGGCTTTGACTTATCTATAAAAGAATTAGCTGAGAAACACAACCTTGATCCTTTGCTGGTTAAGGCAGTTATAAAGGTGGAGAGTGACTTTGAGGTTGCGGCCCTATCGAAGAAAGGGGCGCAGGGCCTGATGCAACTTATGCCCCAGACCGCTCGCCATTTGGGAGTGAAGGATGTCTGGGATCCTCATCACAACATTGAGGGGGGTGTAAAGTATCTACGTAAGATGTTCGATAAGTTCAACAACAATTTGTCTTTGGCTCTGGCGGCCTATAATGCCGGACCAAATAAGGTAAAGCGATATGGAGGGGTACCACCCTACCCTGAGACCCAGAGGTTTGTGAGAAAGGTGATAAGTTACTATCAATACTATAAGGTTGGAGGGTATGCCATTTATGTTTATACCGATAAAAACGGAAATCCTTATTTTATTAATAACTTTTCCAATATTCCTAAGGGGGTATCTTGGAAAAGAATTGATTGAGGAGGAGCGGGAGTGAATCCCGCACCTTTTATCGTGTTTTATATATACCTTTTAAAAACCAGAAGAAAGAACTTTGTGAATTATAAAAAAGGTGCGGGATGAATATCGGTATATGTGGAAAGGCAGGGACGGGAAAGACAGTGGTCGCTGACCACTTGGTCAAGAGGTATGGCTATAAACGGCATGCCGTTGCAGATGAGGTGAAGAGGATTGCCGTAAGGCTCTTCAAGATGAAGAAAAAGGATAGGAAATTATTGCAGGATATCGGATTTAAGATGAGGGAGATCAGGCCCACCATCTGGATCGATTTTCTCGTTGACCAAATAAAAGGGAAGGATAGAATCGTGGTAGATGATATACGCTATCCCAATGAATATGAAGCACTGAAGGGGGAAGGATTTAAGATCATACGGGTGGTCGCTGATAGGGAAATCTGTATTAAGAGATTAAGCAAAAGGGACGGGACGGCAGCTGTGGAGAGGCTGGATGACGAGAGCGAAACGGCCATGGATGAGGCAAAGATAGAGAATATCCTGGACGGCAACCTCCCCCTGGAAGAGATGCTCACCCAGCTCGATGAACTTCTGATATCTCTATCAAAAAAATGAGATTACGGTGATGTAAAACCTAGATGACAGTGATGTTAAGAGCGTAGTACTCTAATCCCATTGGTGATTTTATCACCACAATCCTTGAATAATCATTGTAATCATTTTAAGAAGGAGGGATGAAATGGCTTTAACCAGCGAAGAGAAAGAGAGAATTTTAGAAGAAGAGAGGATAAGGCGCTTTCTCAAGAACCCGGGCCTGGCCGGGGTCTATTCTTTTCTATGGACCGGATTGGGTCAGATATATAATGGAGAGATAAATAAAGGGCTAATCCAGATGACCCTCTCGGCAGTAGGGATGATCCTGGTCATCCTGGGCGCTATCTTCATCTACTTTGGCTCTCTGGAGGCAAGGGTCTCTATCCCGGGGATTATCATATTAGTGGTGGGCATCTTAGGGATCGCCCTTCTGGGAATCCATTCCATCAGGGATGCTAAGGAGAGTGCCCAGAGAATCAACGATAGGAGGTGAGAAGTTGGAAAGGATAGAAGGGAAGAAGGTATTAATGATTATCGCCTCGAGTAATTTTCGGGATGAGGAGTATAAAGAGCCCCGAGAGATCTTGGAAGCTCAGGGAGCGAAGGTGACCGTCGCTTCCTCTACCTTGAAGGGCTGCCGGGGGATGCTTGGCCTCTATGCCCAGCCTGACATTCTTCTCAATCAGGTTAAAGTAGAGGATTATGACGGGATTCTCTTCATTGGTGGTTCGGGGGCGAGCGAGTACTGGGATAGTAAGATAGCCCAGGAGATTGCCCAAGAAGCGGTGAAACAGGATAAGGTTTTGGGCGCCATATGTATCGCTCCTGTTACCCTGGCCAATGCTGGGGTATTGAAAGGTAAAAGAGCGACTGTCTGGCCTTCGGAGGGGATAAAGATACGCAATCTGGGAATACAATACATCCCTTCCAGCGTTCAGGTCGATGGAAAGATCATTACCGCTGATGGCCCAGAATCAGCAAAAGCCTTTGGGGAGGCGATAATAAAGGCCCTTGCTACTAAATAGAAGAAGATGAAAGAATTCCTGAAGTTTCTCCTCATCTTAATACTAATCCTGGCTGCCTACCAGGCCTTTAACTACTTCACCTCAGAAGAGAGAAGATTAAATATTATCATCAATCGGGGGAAGGGGGCCATTGAAAGGAAAGACTTAGGGAAATGTATGAGATATATTTCACCAGACTATTCTGATGAATATAACCAGACCTACCAATCAATAAAAGAGGATACTCGGGAAGCGTTCAAAAAATATGACGAGATTAACATCTGGATAAGAAAGAGAGAGATTATCTTAAAAGAGAATAAGGCCGAGGTAAACTTAGGAATCATTATCTCTGTCGAAAGCTCGGAGACCGGTTCCATTAAAGGCCAGGAGAGATTTACCTTATACTTCAGAAAGGAGAATGGCCACTGGAGAATCATAAAAGTCTTTCCTCTAAGAATCAGATAAACCCCGCACCTTTGCAAAGGTAAGAAATGAATACAAAAAGGTGCGGGGTAAAATTTTTGTTGACATCCACCAGAGAGGTATGGTAGATTAAAATGGCGGCGCGCTTCGTTCTCCACCGTCTTTTGCTTATTGAAGTTCCGATACCTTAAAATAGCCGCAGGTTGCCGGTCGTCCGCCCCATCCGCCCCAAATGGGCGAGACTTCGCCTTTGGCGGGCAGGTTGCTTTAAAAACGACGAGCGAGATTCCTCACTTCGTTTAGAATCGCCCAGTCCCGAGTGTAACGAGGGGCGGTAAAGCGGCGCGAGCGATAAGCGACGAGCGAGATGGGCGACATGTGATAAGCGATAAGCCCAGGAGATATAGATGGTTCTTCATGCTACATTCATTAAAGCGGTTAAAGAAGCCCTGAAGAAGAAAGGCTGGAGCATGAGAAGGGCCGCCCGGGAGGCGGGTCTGGACTCCAGTTTCCTTTCCAAGGTATTGAGCGGAAAGCGCAACCCCCCATCAGATGAAAGAGCAATTGTCAGTTTAGCTCAGAAGTTAGATTTAGATCCGGATAGTCTGGTCATTTATGCCGGCAGGATCCCGGTCAAATATCAGAGGGCTTTGGAGAAATCGGGAGCAATAAGACTCTTAAGCGGAGCCCGTGCCATGCCCGAGATGGAGGCACCGCGCGAGAAAGCAAAGAAGGTTAAGAAGGTGGTCAAAGAAGAGATGCCGGATGAACTCCTTTAAGCACGGATAAGCACGGATAACAAACGGATTAGCACGGATTATAGGTGCCCTGCGGGGCATTTTTTATTGAGGTCCCCGAACAGCTGATAAAGGCCACTTTAAAGACCTCTGATTACAGTGATTTAAACTAAAGATTATGGTGATAAAATCTCCAATGGGATTGAAGTTTTACACTTTCAATATCACTGTAATCTTGTTTTAAATATCACTGTAACCCCTGTTTTCTTGGTTTTTTAAGAAATCTCTTATTAAGGGAGGAATGCGAGATGATTAGGTATACCTGTGATATGTGTGGGAGGGAGATAAAGCCTCATACTTTGAGGTATAAGGTGAATATCGATATTACCGCTGCCTATGACACCTTAGTTATTACCAAAGAGGATTTGAAGAGAGATTT
>DRGV01000089.1 GCA_011049955.1 bacterium | reverse complement strand
TAGCGATGGCCACATCAAAGTCGCACCAGCCCTTCTTGATCTTCTCTATCAATTCTGTGGCTCCCACAAAATCTGCCCCCGCTAAGTTTGATGAATCGATCGATGTCGATATTAGATTAGGAGTGGATCCCAAGGATTCCTCTCAGATGGTTCGGGGAATGGTAGTTCTTCCTCATGGTCGGGGGAAGGAGATAAAGGTTCTGGTCTTTGCTAAGGGAGAGAAGGAGAAGGAGGCCAAGGACGAAGTGGCAGATTTTGTGGGAGCCACAGAATTGATAGAGAAGATCAAGAAGGGCTGGTGCGACTTTGATGTGGCCATCGCTACTCCTGATATGATGAAAGAGATCGCCCAGCTGGGAAGAATCCTGGGCCCCAAAGGACTCATGCCCAATCCCAAATTGGGCACCGTCACCCTTAAGATAGCCCAGGCGGTCAAAGAGGCCAAGGCCGGCAGGATAGAGTATAAGGTGGATAGTTTCGGTATCTTGCATCTTTCCATTGGCAAGAGTTCTTTTAAGGAAGAGGCGCTTTTGGAGAATATCCTTACTCTCCTGGGGGCGGTGGTTAAGTCCCGGCCGGCCACTGCCAAGGGCCAGTATCTGAGGAGGGTCACCCTCTCTTCCACCATGGGGCCGAGCATCAGGATAGATACCCAGGACCTACTAAAAAGATTGACCGGAGAAGGCCTCTAATGGCAGAAGAGAAGAAGCCCCAGAGAATAGCGAAGGAGAGGAAGGTAGAAAAAATAAGGGAGAAGATGCACTCCGCCTCAAGCATCATCCTTTCCGATTACCGGGGCCTGGATGTGGAAGAAATGAGTAATCTACGAAGAAGATTAAGGGGTGAGGGGATTGAGTATGAGGTAATCAAGAATACCCTTATCCGTCTGGCAGTCAAAGGGGAAAGATATGAGGAAGGGCTACTTCCTTACCTGAAGGGCCCCACCGCTATTGCCTTTGGTTATGAGGATCCTCTGGGGGGAGTAAAAATATTGACCAACTTTAGTAGAAAGCATGAAGCGCTCTCGGTTAAGGTGGGAATAGTTGAAGGGAGACTCATCGATAGGGAAAGGATTAAAGAGCTTGCTTGCCTCCCTTCCTATGAGGGGCTCCTTTCCCTGGTCACCTTTATGATAAAATCTCCTTTGCCGGGCCTGGTGAACGTCCTCAAAGGAAACATGAGAAATTTGGTTTTTACTCTTAAAAATATTGGAGCAGTAAAAGAAGGTACCACTGAGAACACTGAACCGTAGAAAGCAGTTGGACAGTAAGACAGTGAGACAGTTAGACGGTTAGGTCAGTTAGTCTAATAGTCCGATAGTCTGATAGCCAAGACCATAGCGACAATACGACCATAAGACCATACGACTATAAGATAAGCAAACTGCTAAACTGAATCCTAAACTGTCAATCTGTCAAACAGTCAGACTGTCAAACTGAAAAAGAGCGAACTCTGTGGTTGCCCCGCAAGATGCTATACAGAGTAGCATAAGCAGCGGGATCCCGCCATAGCGGGACAAAGGAGGTAGTTGATTATGGTAGAAAAGAAAGAGGGAAAGAAGGAACCAGAAATAGCTCCCAAAGAAGAGGAGAAGGAAGAAAAGCCCAAAGAGATAGCAAAGAAAGAGGCAGAGCCAGAAGTCCCGAAGGCCGAGAAAGAGAAGGAGCCCAAAACCGAGGCTGTGGTGGAACTCTCCAAGAAAGCGGAAGAGATTATAAAGGGTATCGAATCCTTAAGCGTCTTAGAACTTGCCGATCTTGTCAAAGTCCTGGAGGAGAAGTTCGGGGTTAGTTCCATAGCACCGGTAGCCATGACGGCACCAGGTGCAGCTCTCGGGGCACCTCCGGTAGAGGAAAAGACTACCTTCGATGTCATCCTAAAAGAGGTGGGTCCTCAGAAGATACCGGTTATTAAGGTAGTAAGAAGCCTGACCGAGCTTGGCTTGAAGGAGGCCAAGGCCCTGGTGGATGGGGCTCCCAAACCAGTGAAGACCGGGATACCCAAGGAAGAGGCCGAGGAGGTAAAGAAGAAACTGGAAGAGGTAGGAGCTAAAGTAGAACTTACGTAACTCCTATATAAATTCGAAATCCAGCACAATAACGATTAATAACCAAACACCAAGAAACAAGATCCAAACAAATCACAAATCCCAAATTACAAATCACAAACAATATACAATGACCAAATGACCAAAATTCCAGACAGAGACCCGCTATGAGTTCTTTGTTTTGGTTATTGTGATTTTGGTGATTGAAATTTGTTTGTATTGATTCGCCTTTGGCGAAGAAATCTTCGGCGTAGCCGAATATTTGGGTGCTTGTAATTTGGAATTTCCCGACAAAGTCGGGTGGAGGTTATTCGTAATGAAAAAGATGAGCTTTGCCAAAATCCCAGAAGTCTTGGAGATACCAAACCTCGTTGAGATCCAGAAGAAATCCTATGAAGAGTTTTTGCAGCCGGGTAAAGGTCCTCTTTCTAGAAAGCCCCAGGGCCTGGAGGCCATCTTTAAAGAGATCTTCCCCATTAACGCTGCCAAAGGCCTCAGTTCCTTGGAGTTCGCAAGCTATAGGTTGGAGGAGTCGAAGTATAATATAAAAGAGTGTCGAGATCGAGGCCTAACCTATGCCCTACCTCTGAAGGCAACTTTCAGGCTGGTAATAAGAGAGGAAGAGC
>DRGV01000088.1 GCA_011049955.1 bacterium | reverse complement strand
GTCCATGACTATGAAGGTGACTAAGACCGGGAAGATCCTGGAGGTCAAGGGGCTTGAGGGACTGAAGAGACTCATGCCTCAACTTGATATTCAGGAAATGATCAAGCAGAGTCAACCTGCCTTTCCGGAAAAAGAGGTAAGGATCGGGGAATCCTGGATTCAGAAAACAGAATTTCCTCTTCCTCAGATAGGTAAACCAGTTACTGTCGAGACCAAGTACACCCTGAGAGGCTTTGAAAAAGTCAAAGGGTATAATTGTGCCCGAATAGAGGTCAAGATGGATGTTCTACTTACTGGCTTGGGCCTTGATGTGCCTCTGGGCGAGCCTCAGACAGAAGTAAGGATGGTCATTGATAGGCTTTCTCAGAAGATGGAGGGGATGCTTTATTTTGCCCATAAAGAGGGGAAACTTGTAAAGAGTGACCAGGATATGGATATGAGTATGGAGATGACTACCAAGATGAAGAGAGCAGGGGAAGAGACGGAGATGAAGACCAAGATGGATATGAAGATGAAGGTCGTCATGGAACTCCAGTAATATGCTCCGGTTCGTCATTAATCATCCCCAACCCGACCAGAGGATAGACCTCTATCTTGTTCAAAAAAGATTAGGCCTCTCCCGCTCCCGGATTCAAAGATTAATCTCTTCTGGCAAGATAAGAGTAAACGGTTCGATTGTAAAACCGAGTTATAAGGTAAGAGTCGGGGATAGGGTAGAGGTCACTATCCCCAAGCCACGGCCACTTAAGATAGCGCCGGAGAAGATTCCTTTAAACATCCTCTATGAGGATAGGGATTTAGTTGTCATCAATAAGCCGAGAGGGATGGTGGTTCATCCTGGGGCTGGAATAAGTTCAGGCACCTTAGTTAATGCTTTACTCTATCACTGTAAGGATTTATCTGGCATTGGTGGAGTTTTGAGGCCAGGGATTGTTCATAGGCTGGATAAAGACACTAGTGGAGTTTTGGTAATCGCCAAGAATGATTTTGCTCATCTTGCCCTATCAAAACAGTTCAAAGAGAGAAAGATTACTAAGAGATATATCGCTTTAGTTAAGGGTAAGGTCTTAAAAGAACAAGGCAAAATTGAGGCCCCTATCGGTCGCCATCCAGTCAAAAGAAAGAAGATGGCGGCTGGAGTAAGAAGAGCAAGAGGAGCCATTACCAGTTATAAGGTCTTAGAAAAATTTAGGGACTTTACCCTCTTGGAAGCGGCTCCAGAGACGGGAAGGACCCATCAGATAAGGGTTCATCTCTCCCATATCGGCCATCCCATTGTGGGAGACCAGAAATATGGGGGGAAGAAGTCAATAGTCAATAGTCAAAAGTCAGAGTTAAAAGAAGCCATTACTTCTTTGCGAGGACAGGCGCTGCATGCTCAGACACTGGGTTTCGTTCACCCCGGAACCAAAGAGTATATGGAGTTCAACGCTCCTCTACCAAAAGATATGGAAAAGGTAATTGGACTCCTCAAGAAAAGTAACAAGTAACATTGAACAAGTAACAATGATTTTCTAATGGGATTCGCCTAAAAAGAGTTAGCCACTACTCCTACGGAAAAAATTTACCTCCACTTAAAAATTGTAAGGAAGAGTTTAGCTATGGATATTTTCTTATTTAGAAATACTTACCCATTTAGAAGACAGTTAAAAGAAAAATTTAGGATGAGATGGGACCCTCAGAAAAGAGCGTGGTTTAAAAAGAATATCAATCTTCAAGAAAGTGACTATATAATGAAGTTTTGTGAAAAAAACAAAATAAGCTATAGAAGATCCGATGGCCAGAAATATACAGTTTTATCTCCCGGCTTACCCTATCGTAAAGCACGCCCTTTTTTAAAGATATTTGAACTATTCGTCAAGAGATGGCTACCATATACCGTGGGCTACAGAGGTTTTAGGAAAAAACGCTTCAAAAAGAAGAGGTGGTAAAGAGCAGATGAAATTGTCTGAAGCACACTGCCCAAATAAAAAATGAAAATAATAGAGAATATACCTATAGAGATTGAGAAGGAAGAGGTTCTGAAGGGTCTGGGGTATTATCGGAAGAAGAAGAGTGTTCTTTCTCCCAGTATTGATGCTTTGATTGAGGGAGAGATGAAGAAGGCTAAAGGGCTGATCAGGGGTAAAGGGATTTATGTTATCTTGCCAGTAGAATCTAAATCTAAAGATGAAATTGTCTTAAAAAATATTTTTCTGAAAGGGAAAGCCATTGCCCGGGCCATGGCTAAAGCAACCGAGATTGCCCTCTTTGTGGATACCATCGGCCCGGCCTTAGAGGCAGAGGTCAACCGACTCTACCAAAAAGACGAATATACCAAAGCCACTATCCTGGATACCATCGGCTCTGTGGCAGCAGATGGGGGGGCAAAGTATCTAAATTCGCTAATTGTAGGGAAAGCGAAGACGCAGAGCACCCCACGCTTCTCTCCGGGATACGGAGACTGGGACTTAAGCATTCAAAAAAAACTCTTGGAAGTTACCCGGGCTGCGAAGATCGGGGTCACCTGCAACGAGGCCTTCTTCATGATTCCCAGGAAGTCGGTCTCGGCGGTGATTGGACTTTATTAAGTTCGGAGTTAGGAGTTCGGAGTTAGGAGTCTCCGAACACCGAACTCAAGGCCGAAGGCCGTGCTCCGAACTATACCTTGAGGTATTTGGTGCAGAACTCTTTCTTAGAACGGCTAAAAAATGAAATACTGGTTTTTGATGGGGCGATGGGGACAGAGTTGCCTCCTAACTTAGGAAGATGTCCTGAGGAGTTAAACCTTACCCATCCAAAAGTAATCGCTAAAATCCATTCCTCTTATGTTAAAGCCGGAGCAGATATTGTTACCACCAATACCTTTGGAGGGAACAGATTAAAACTAAAGGAGAACGGTTTAGAAGATAGGTTAGAAAAAATCAATACCAGAGGAATAGAGATAGCAAGGGAAGCGACAGGGGAAAAAGCATTTGTTGCTGCCTCTGTCGGTCCCACCGGGAAGTTATTAG